>NZ_JBFBJT010000171.1:0-13334 GCF_040686175.1 Streptomyces sp. NPDC086077
CGGCGCCGGGAGGGACGCGCGTCTTACGGTGACGGGCTACGACGCCCTCGGCGACTCCGCTCCGATCGAGGCGTCCGACGTCAAGATCACCGGGGGAGAGGGCATCGTGTCGGTGCAGCCCGCGGACGACGCCACGTTCACCGTGCGGGGCCTGGTCGACGGCGCCTCCACCACGTTGCACCTGACGGTCGGCAGGATGACCACCGACGTCGCGGTCACCGTCGGCCTGGCGGAGACGTCCTTCGCGGACCTGTCCGACGCCTCCTCCTGGACGTCGGCGAACGACCGCGCGCCCGGCGGCTCGGTGGCCCCGGCCCCCGGCCACGACGGTTCGCCCGGCCTCAAGCTGACCTACGACTTCACCAAGTCCACCGCCACCCGCGGTCAGTACGCCCTGCCGCCGCAGCAGATCCCGCTGCCCGGTCAGCCCCAGGCCGTCACCATGTGGATCCACGGCGACGGCAACGGCGCGTGGCCCCGGCTGCAGTACCGCACCGGCTCGGGCGTGACCGCGAACCTCGACGGCCCCACGATCACGTGGACCGGCTGGCGCAAGGTGGAGTTCCCGGTCCCCGCGGGTACCGCCCACCCGCTGACCTTCCAGCGGGTGCGACTGCTGGAGACCAGCGCCGCCCGCTCCTACACGGGTGAGGTCACGGTCAGCGACCTGAGGGTCAAGGTCGCCCCCGACGTCGAGCTGCCCGTCCAGCCGAGGGTCGCCGATCCGGTAGTGGTGACCGACGGCACCGTCGACGACCGTCCGCTGCGCGTCGCCGTCATGTCCGACGCACAGTTCGTCGCCCGCGACCCCGAGAGCCCGCTGGTCGAGGCGGCCCGCCGCACCCTCGCCGAGATCGCCGAGGCCGAGCCGGACCTGCTGGTCATCAACGGTGACCTCGTCGACGAGGGGTCCCCGGCGGACTTCGCGCTCGCCCGCAAGCTGCTCGACGAGTTCGACGCCCGCACCGGCAAGCGCATCCCCTGGCGTTACGTGCCCGGCAACCACGAGATCATGGGCCCCGGATCCACCGTCAACTTCGAGGCCGAGTTCGGCGACACCACCTCGGCGTTCGACATGGAGGGCACCCGCATCATCACGCTGGACTCCTCCAGCGGCACCCTGCGCG
Organism: Streptomyces sp. NPDC086077; assembly: GCF_040686175.1. NCBI lineage: Bacteria > Bacillati > Actinomycetota > Actinomycetes > Kitasatosporales > Streptomycetaceae > Streptomyces > Streptomyces sp. NPDC086077. The sequence continues at coordinate 1,128 of NZ_JBFBJT010000171.1, forward strand.
GCGGCGGCTTCGCCCAGTGGCAGATGCTGCGCGACCAGCTCGCCGACGCGGCCGACGACAGAACCGTCAGCGGCGTCGTGGTGTTCGAGCACCACCCGACCGAGGACCCGCTGCCGAACAAGGCCAGCCAGTTGGGCGACCGCAAGGAGGCGGCCCTGGTGCAGCAGTGGCTCGCCGACTTCCGGGCCGACAGCCACAAGTCCGCCGCGTTCGTCGGCTCCCACGCAGGGGTCTTCTCCGCCGCCTCGGTCGACGGCATCCCCTACCTCGTCAACGGCAACTCGGGCAAGGGCCCGGCCGGCACGCCCGACAACGGCGGCTTCACCGGCTGGACGATGCTCGGCATCAACCCGAGGGAAGGCAGGATCGGCGACCTGTTCGACGTACCGTCCGACGACGAGACGTGGCTGCGCGCAGAGGTCCATGCCCGCGCCGACTCGGTGGTGCTCAACGCGCCCGAGACGCTCGTCGTGGGTGAGCGGGCCGAGGCGTCGGCGACGCTCACGCAGGACGGCACCCGCACCGTCCCGGTGGCCTGGCCGGTCAGCGCGGACTGGGCCGGAAGCCGCGTCGACGTGGTGGGCGGCGATCGCGACCACCGTCACCCCGGCGGAGCGCCGGTCGTCTCCTACGACCCGGCCACCGGAGCGCTCACCGCGCGCCGTGCGGGCACTGCCGTGCTGCGGGTGACCGTGAACGGCGTCACCGCTGAGCGGGAGATCACCGTGCGCCACCGCTGACCGTGCCCGCCGGGCAGGCGACCGGCCAGTCGCCTGCCCGGCCGTACGGCGCCCGGCTGGTCGGCGCTGCTCGCCGGTGGCCGGACCCTCCTTGTCTGCGGGGCTCATCCGGCGTCCTTCTGTTTCCCACGAGGTTTGCTCGGGTACTCCGATGCCCGGCACGCTCGTGCGCAGCGAGCGGTGCGGAGTGCTTCCGGACCGCCCGAAAGGACCAAAGTGGTGGCACAGAGCAACGGACCGGTCCTGGTCGGCGACGCGGGATCGTCGAGCCTGCGGCTGACCGTGTTCGGCGACGACGGCGAGGTCCTCGCCGAACATCGCAGCGACTCTCCACCCGGCGACGACGCCGTCGGCCCGCTGCGGCGGTTGCTGGACGAAGCGCCCGCTCCGACTGCCGTCGGGCATCGCATCGTCCACGGCGGGCCGGAACTGTCCGGCCACGCCCTGATCGACGACGACGTCCGCGCCCTGCTGGACCAGGTGGCCGACCTGGCACCGCTGCACGTACCGTCGGCGCTGGCTGTTCTGGACGCGGCCCGGCGCCGAGGGCGTCGGGGTGACGATCGCCACGGGGGCGTTCAGATGGGTCAACCGCGGGCATCTGCTGCCCGTCGTCATCCGTGGCGGGCGGTGGGCCACGACCCTGAGCTGTCCGGCGGCCGGTCCGATGGGCACCGGCTTGGATCTGCCGGCGCAGGTGTGTGTCGATCAGCTGGAGCCCGGCGACCGGCTTCTGCTGTTCACCGACGGCATCACCGAAGCCCGCGACGCGGCCGGCGAGCTGTTCGGTCTGGAGCGTTTCACCGACTTCCTCATCCGCCACCAAGCCGACGGCCTGCCCGTCGCCGAAACCCTCCGCCGCCTGATCCACGCCGTGCTCGAACACCACGACGGCCGCCTGGACGACGACGCCACCGTCCTGTTCTGCCAATGGCACGGCAAGACAGCAGATCACTAGCGTGGTCGGCGTCCCGAAGATGGCCGCCCGTGCTCAGCAGATGGCTCAGGGCAGCCGTCAGGTGGCTCAGGGCAGCTCGTCCTGAAACAGGGGAGTAGCGGCTGGAACCTGGGGGCACACGGGCGGTGTATGACCCATGCGGGTAGCGGCGACAAGGGAGGCTCCCCATGCTCATGGCACACCCGGCGGTGTTGAAGAACCTGATCGAGCAGTACGAGACGCTGCGCATCCTGCATGCCGAGGACGGCAGCGAGGAGGTGCGCCAGCGCATGGACGACATCGCCTACACCTTGTGCGTGTCGACCGGAACCCGCGACGTCGACGCTGCGCTCGTCGCCGCACGCCACCAGTTGCCCGGCGCCCGAACCCAGGACGACTCCCTACTGGCGACCTGACTCGTTCCTGCATTCGGCGGGCCGGCACAACGAGCGCGACCGTCGGCCCGCAGCGTTCCATGAGTTGGTTCGGTTGCGGGCAGGGTGGGATGGCGGTCCCATGTGCGGGTAGCCGCATGGCACACGTACGTGACCGGGTGCTTGCCATGCAGCCCCAGCCGCATGGGAGGCAGGATGTCGGGACGGTGGTACCGGGCAGGTGCCCTGGTGGTGGCCCTTGTCTCTGTCAGCGCATGCGGCTCGATGTCAGGGCGGCGGGACGGCGTCACCCACGAGGTGCAACGATTCGAGCGCGCGCTCGACGCCGACCAGTATGAACGGCTCTGCACCGCTCTCGCGCCGGCCACCAGGGAGGAACTGGAGCAGTCGGCCCAGGGCGGCCGGTGCGTGCAGGTGATCGGCGAGCAGGGACTGCCGGCGGCCGGTGCCGTACGGGGAGTGGACGTGTACGGGGACCAGGCCCGGGTCGTGCTGGAGCACGACACCGTGTTTCTGGCGCATTTCCCCACGGGGTGGAAGGTGACGGCGGCCGGGTGCCTGCCACGTCCGCAGCGGCCGTACCAGTGCGAGATCAAGGGCGGGTGACAGCCATGAGGACGCTGTTCGTCGGAACCCTGCTGCTGATCGCCGTCGGGCTGGCCTACTTCCTGACGTTGGGACTGATGCACCGATGAGTCCTTGTCGAACCCGGGCCGGGGAGCCACGCCGGAGGCGGGCATGACCAGCCCACCCGCCCCGCACCGCGTGCGGCGCTTCGTGCGCCACAACGGCCTCGGTCTGTTCTTCCTGACAGGCTTCCTGCTCGCACTGGTGGGTCAGGCCGTCGCGGGTCACGCGGAATTCAACAACCAGCTGACCGCCGAGGGCATGGCACCCCTGAGCTTCGGCGCTTACGTGTCCTCCTCGGACTTCGCCGTCGACGTCACCGAGAACTGGCAGTCGGAATACCTGCAGTTCTTTCTCTACATCTTCGCCACTGTCTGGTTGCTGCAACGCGGCTCACCTGAATCCAAGGAACTCGACAAGGCCGGTACCGAGTCGGACAAGGACCAGATGGTCGGTGAGCACGCCAAGGAGGATTCGCCGCGTTGGGCGGCGGCGACGGACTGGCGCGGGGTCGTCTACTCGCGTTCCCTCGGGCTCGTCATGGGAGGCATCTTCCTGCTGTCCTGGCTGACCCAGTCCGTCACCGGCGTGGCCGCCTACAACGAACAGCAGCTGCGGCAGCTCCAAGCCCCCACTACCTGGGGCGCGTACCTGACCTCCGCCGACTTCTGGAGCCGCTCACTGCAGAACTGGCAGTCCGAGCTGCTGGCCGTCGCCTCCATGGCCGTCTTCGCCATTTACCTCAGGCAACGCGGCTCACCGGAATCCAAACCAGTCGGTGCGGCGCACGGCGCCACCGGCGTCGAGGGCTGAGAGCGGCCGACTGGCCTGCGACGCCCATTCCGAGCCCGCTGAAGCTGCCTGCCTGTCGTTTCCGGCAGGGCGGGCGGGGGTACAGCGGGCCCTATGCGGGTCAGTGTCGTGGACGCGGGATCGAACACGGTCCGCTTGGTGGTGGCGGACTCCGAGGGAGGTCTGCCGCTGCCGGTCCACACCATGAAATGGAAGTTGCGCCTGTCTCAGCAGATCGAACCGGACGGCAGTCTCGCCGACAGCGCCGTGAACCAGCTGATCGAAGCAGTGGCTGCGGCGCGAGACGAAGCGCGGAGCTGGAGCGCGGCCGCCCCCCGGTCGTTCGCGACCGCGGTCGTGCGCGACGCCACGAACCGGGCAGACATCCTGCGCGCGGTGCTCGCGAAGACCGGTGTTCCGCTGCGCACGCTGCCGGGCGAGCTGGAGGCCGAACTGACCTTCCTGGCAGCTCGCCGCTGGATGGGCTGGCGCGCGGGGTCCCTGGCAGTGCTCGACATCGGCGGGGGCTCACTGGAAGTGGCTTTCGGCCGCGGTCGGCTGCCCGGCTTCGCCGTCTCCCTTCCGCTCGGCGCCCACTACCTGACCGAGAAGCACCTGGGCACCGGCGACCCACCCACCCCCGCGGACCTGAAGGCCCTGAGGCGCAAGGTACGCCACGAACTACGGGACGTCGCCGCGCGTATCCGGTGGGAGAACCCGGCCGCCGTCGCGGTCACCTCCCGCACCTTCCAGCAACTGGCCCGGCTGTGCGGGGCCGCACCCGGCCGCCAAGGGGTCTTCGTACACCGCTCCATGGACCGGGCGGATCTGCGGGCGGCCATCGACACCCTCGCCGCTCTGCCGGCCGCCGAACGCGCGCAGTTGCCTGGCATCTCACGGCCGCGGGCACGGCAGAGTCTCGCCGGAGCAGTGATCGGGCACACGGCGATGAAACTCATGGGCCTGCGAACCGTCACTGTCTGTCCCTGGGCCCTCCGGGAAGGTGTGCTCCTGCGCTGCATCGAGGACGGCCCCGAATGGTGGGACACCTTGCATGTCGCCGGTACCGCCACGGCTGCGACCGGCAGCCTTCACCTCGCTTAGGAGCCGCCCGCCCGGCCAGGCCGCCGCTGCGCACCTGGAGGGCCCATGACCCCCGGCGAGGAGCCGCGCGGTTACCTGCCAGGGGCGGAGGGGTACCGGGGTACGCGGCGTCGTCAGGGAATCGGGAGGCGGACATGGATGCTTCGGTGGACCGGATCGCACAGCCGTGGGGTGGACGCACGCCGTATGGCAGGAACGAGCCGTGGCCCGCCCGGGTGGACACGTTCCTTCGGGAGGGCGTGGACGCGGGTGCCGTGGAGCACTGGGTGCAGGCCGCGTCGATCCTGCATTCAGACGGGGACGCGATGGACATAGCGGTCGTCGACGGACGCATGGTGGGCGTGCGTGGCCGTGCGGTCGACCGGGTCAACCGTGGCCGACTGGAACCGAAGGATCTCTTCCGGATGGCAGGCGAACACCTCACGGGAGCGACTGAGGAGGCCGCTGGTCCGACAGGACGACGGCCGGTTGGCGGAATGCGATGGGGACACCGCGATGGAGCGGATCGTCACTCGCTCGCGGAACCTGCTGGACGAGCGTGGGCCAGGATCGATCGGCTTCTACACCAGCGGGCAGCTGTTCCTGGAGGAGTACTACACCCTTGCGGTGCTGGCGAAAGCCGGAATCGGCACCAATCATCTGGACGGCAACACCCGCCTGTGCACCTCGACCGCGGCCGAGGCGCTGAAGCAGTCCTTCGGCTGCGACGGGCAGCCCGGAAGCTATGACGACATCGACCACGCCGATGTGATCGCGCTGTTCGGTCACAACATCGCCGAGACGCAGCCCGTGCAATGGATGCGCGTTCTCGACCGGCTGGACGGCGGTGATCCGCCACGTCTCGTGTGCGTCGACCCCCGGCCCACACCCGTGGCCCGTGCGGCGGCCCTGCACCTGGCGCCGCGCGTCGCACGAACGTCGCCCTGCTGAACACGCTTTTGCGCGAGATCATCCGCACCGACCGGATCGATCACGACTACATCGAGGCCCACACCGTCGGCTTCGAGGAACTCGCTTCCCAGGTGCGCGGGTGCACCCCCGAGTGGGCGGCCGGTATCTGCGACGTGCCGGCCGCGAGGATCGGGGAAGCCGCCGAGATCCTTGGTACGGCCGACCTCCAAGCAGCCTCCACCGCATCCGGCCCGGCGACGGTCGCAACGCTCCGGCCCCGACCACCACCGCGTCCGCTTCCGCGCACGCCGGCTCGCTGACGGCCACGAGCGGCGGCCCCGCCGCGCACGTCGCCCAGTCGGCCGGAGCTTCTGGCCACAGCCAGGGGAAGGAGGCTGGGTGAACGGCACACACCTCGTCCTGCGCGCCCTGCACCATGGCGAGGAGCGCCTGGGCGAGGAACTGCTGACCGTGGCTGAACGTCACGGCACCGAACCGGAGGTCCGTCACGTCGCCATCGACCTGGCCCGCTGGTCCCACGAGCACGCCCAGCGCCTGGCCGAGACCGGCCGGCACCGTGGCCTCGACCTCGGTGACGCCTCGCAGACCACCTCCACCGCACTGCTGTCGGCGCTGCGGAAGGACGCGGCGGAGGCGGTCGGACATCGCTCCGAGCCAGGTCTCGTCCTCCTGCGCGACTTGGGTGATCTCCACGTCGCCGCGACCCAGAACTCCCTGTACTGGGAGATGCTCGCCCAAGCCGCTCAGGCCGCCGGCGACGACGGTCTCCTCGCCCTGGCCTCGGAGTGCCATCCACAGACGCTGCGACAGATGCGCTGGACAAACACGATGATCAAAACCTCGTCGCCGCAGATCCTGACGAGTCTCTGACGACCCCAACGCACGCCCCCTCGCCGATCACCTGATCACCTGGCTCCGCTGCCGGCACCTTGATGCCCGCGCGCGACCGCAGCGCTGCCGCCTGCGGCAAGAACCAGCAGTACTCGACGAACCCGCAGGTCCTCCTCGACGCCGACCGCCGCATGGTCGTGGCGATTGCCGCTCCCGCTGGTGGTGCCGGCCGACGGGGCCGACGGGGCCGGCTGGCCCTGGGTCGCGTTCAAGCGCTTCGATGCCGTCGTGATTCCGGTTGGACGCCACTGCTGTTAGCCTTGTGGACACGTTGATCGTTTGTTGAGGAGACCAGACATGGTGGTGGACGACGACATCTCCGGGTGATACCCGGACCCGACAGGCCACCGCGCCGGTGCGTGCAAGCACCGCCGATGTGGCCCCGCTGTCGTCCCTTCCTTCCCCCTGTCTGCCACCCGGGCAGAGGTGTCTCATCTGCCCCTCTCCACAAGGTCACCGTCATGTCCGACGCCTTCATCGTCTGCTCGAACCTGTCCTACACCTGGCCTGACGACACTCCCGTCTTCCAGGATCTGTCCTTCACCGTCGGCTCCGGCCGTACCGGCCTCGTCGCGCCCAACGGCGCCGGCAAGAGCACCCTGCTCAAGCTCGTCGCCGGTGAACTGCGACCCGGCACAGGGTCGGTCTCCGTCTCCGGCACCCTCGGCTACCTCCCGCAGAGCCTCCCCCTGACCGGTGACCTCACGGTCGCCGAGGTGCTGGGCGTCGCCGCGACCATCCAGGCCATCGACGCCGTGGAGTCCGGGGACGTCGACGAGAGGCACTTCACCACCATCGGCGACGACTGGGACATCGAAGAACGGACCCGCGCCCAGCTCGATCGCCTCGGCCTGGCCGACCTCACCTTCGATCGCAGCCTGAGCACCCTCAGCGGCGGTCAGGTCATCTCCCTCGGTATCGCCGCCCAGCTGCTGAGGCGGCCTGACGTACTGCTGCTCGACGAACCCACCAACAACCTCGACCTCGACGCCAGGCACAAGCTCTACGACGTGCTGGAGGACTTCCACGGCTGTCTGCTCATCGTCAGCCACGACCGCGCCCTGCTCGACCGGATGGAACGCATCGCCGAACTCGACCGCGGCGAACTACGCGCCTACGGAGGCAACTTCACCGAGTACGAGGAAGCCGTACGGGCCGAGCGGGAAGTCGCCGAGAAGAACGTCCGCAACGCCGAGCAGCAGCTGAAGCGGGAGAAGCGCGAGATGCAGCAGGCCCGCGAGCGCGCCGAACGCCGGCAGAGCAACGCGGCCCGCAACCTGAAGAACGCCGGACTGCCCCGCATCTTCGCCGGCAACATGAAGCGGGACGCGCAGGTGTCCGCGGGTCGGGCGGGCCAGGTGCACGCAGGCCGGGTCAGCGAGGCGCAGGCCCGATTGGACGACGCGGGGCGGGCGCTGCGCGAGGAGCAGCGCATCACGCTGGACCTGCCGGACACGAAAGTGCCCGCGGGGCGCAACCTGTTCATCGGCGAGCAGCTCCACGTTCGCCTGGGAGACAAGGACGTGTTCGCCGGTCACGGCGTCGACCTGACCGTCCGGGGCCCGGAGCGCATCGCACTGACCGGCCCGAACGGTGCGGGCAAGAGCACGCTGCTGCGCCTGCTCAACGGCGACCTGACGCCACGGAGTGGCCAGATCAAGCGGGCGGACGGCCGCATCGCCTACCTCTCGCAGCGCCTCGACCTGCTGGACGTGGACCGCACGGTCGCCGAGAACTTCGCCGACTACGCCCCGCAGCGCCCGGAGGCCGAGCGGATGAACCTGCTCGCCGGCTTCCTTTTCAGGGGCCCACGCGCCCATCTGCCCGTCGGGGCGCTTTCCGGAGGCGAGCGGTTGCGGGCCACCCTGGCCTGTGTCCTGTGCGCGGAACCAGCTCCGCACCTGCTGCTCCTGGACGAGCCGACGAACAACCTCGACCTGGTGAGTGTCGGTCAGTTGGAGGGCGCTGTGAACTCCTACCAGGGAGCCTTCTTGGTGGTCAGCCACGATGAGCGGTTCCTGCGCGAGATCGGTGTCGACCGGTGGCTGAGGCTGGCCGACGGCGAGCTGAGGGAGACGGGGGCCCCCGCGGTGTGAGCCGGCGGCGTGTCGACCTGGCTCGTGTCCGAGGCATGCCGCCCCGCGGGCCACGCACCGACCACGTTGGACGGAACTCATGTCTCAGTCCGCTCTTCTCGCCCACGACCTCGTCCGCACCCTCGGTGACCGACGGGTGCTCGACGGGGTCTCCCTGACCGCCTCGCCCGGACACCGCATCGGACTGATCGGGGAGAACGGCGTCGGCAAGTCGACCCTGCTGCGTCTGCTCGCCGGGACGGACGAGCCCGACGCCGGCAGCGTCACGCGCCCGCCCGATCTGGGCTTCCTCCAGCAGGAGTTGCCGTACGACGCCGACGCGACGATCGCCGACGTACTCGACGACGCCCTGCGCGAGGCCAGGGAGGACCTCGCCGAGCTGGACCGGCTCACCGGGCAACTCGCGCGGACCGCGCAGGACGCGCCCGAGTACGCCGGCCTGCTCGACGCGTACGGCGTTCGACTCGAACAGGCGCAGCGACGGGAGGCCTGGGACGCCGACCGGCGTGCCGCGCTCGTCCTCGACGGCCTCGGACTCCGGGCCTTCGCACACGACCGGACGCTCGCGTCGCTGTCCGGCGGGCAGCGCAGCCGGCTCGCGCTGGCCGCACTGCTGGTCCGGCGGCCCTCCGCGCTGTTGCTCGACGAACCGACCAACCATCCCGACGACGGTGCCGCCGCCTTCGTCGAGGAGCAGGTGCGCACCCTGCCTGGGGTCGTCGTGGTGGCCAGCCACGACCGGGCCTTTCTGGACGCCGTGTGCACGGACCTGATCGACCTCGATCCGGCGGTGGGCGGCCCGGTCCGCCACGGCGGGAACTACAGCGCCTACCTGGCCGAGAAACGTAGCGAGCGGGACCGCTGGGAGCGACGCTGGGCCGAGGAACAGGAGGAACTGGCGGCGTTGCGGGTCTCCGCCGGGGTGGCCGCGCGCAGGGTCGCACCGGACCGGGGGCCGCGGGACAACGAGAAGATGGGCTACGGCCACCGCGCCGGCCGGGTGCAGAGCCAGATCTCCCGGCGGGTGCGCAACGCCACCCGCCGCCTGGAGGAGCTGGAGCGCTCCCAGGTCGACGAGCCGCCGAAGCCGCTGCGCTTCCAGGGCACGGCGCTCGCCGCGTCGGCGGTGGAAGGCATCGGTCCGCTGGTGTCCCTGGACGAGGTATGGGTGCCGGGTCGGCTCGCACCGGTGAGCGCGGAGGTGTCGGACACCGACCGTCTGCTCGTCACCGGTGGCAACGGGGCCGGGAAGTCGACTCTGCTGGCCGTGCTCGCCGGGCGGCTCGCGCCAGAGGGCAAGGTGTCGCGGCGGCGCGGACTGACCGTGGGACTCCTTGCCCAGGACACCGATTTCGACCGGCCCGACCGGTCCGCCAGAGACACATATGAGCTGGTGCTCGGCGCCGAACGGGCCGAGGCGGTGCCGCTGGGCTCGCTGGGGCTGTTGGACGAGGCGGACCTGGACAAGCCGGTCGGCCGGCTCTCGGTCGGGCAGCGCAGGCGGGTCGCGCTGGCGCTGCTGGTGGCGCGACCGCCGCAGTTGCTGCTGCTCGACGAGCCGACCAACCACCTGTCGCCGCGTCTGTGTGACGAGCTGGAGGCTGCCCTGGGTACCGGCCCCGGCGCGATCGTGCTGGCCAGCCACGACCGCTGGCTGCGGGAGCGCTGGCAGGGACGGGAGATCAGGCTTGGGTCGGACGGTGAAGGCTAGGACAGTGCGGCAGTCAATGACTACGCGGCGGCGCTGGACCGGTACGAGCGGCTGCTCGGCTCGCCGCGGGTCTTCGTCCCGAACGACACGGAGGCCGTCTGGGAGCTCGCTGAACACCGGGCTGCACCTGGGCGAGTACCGCGCGGGCGCCGCGCCCATCCGGGCGCGGCCCGTCGCATGACGAACGGGTGGCGGGCCGGAACAGGTGACAGCGATCGCCTTCACCCGTGACCCACACCGGAACGGCGCGGTACTGCGGCCGCTTCTGCCGGGGCGGCAGTCGCGGTGACGGGAGTGGCCAGGAGGCTGTGCTCCTAATGGGCGGGCGGAAGGGGAGACGTCATCCACCGTGCCGCCTCGCGCCTCGCACAGGCAGGCCGAGTACTGCCGGGTGCTGGACAGCGAGCGGCCAGAGCATGCAGCTCGAAGGCACCCTGGGCCAGCGCCTCGGCGCCTACACCGCCGAGCTCGGCACCCCCGACCACGACGCCATGCTCTCCTGCTCGACATGGCCGCACCGGACACCGTCACCCCACACAGGCACGACGAGTCAGGCCGTACTGCCGGCTGATACCTCAGGTGCTACGCCGCTGCGCGTACGCCTCGCACCGTGAAGCTGTACGTCCCGGAAGAGACCCTGTAGACGGCGCGGTCGCCGTCGCCGCGTGGCGGGTCAGCGCCGCGAGGGGCGTCCTGGTGGGTGTGCCTGCCCCTCGGAACGCGCACCTCGGCTGTGGTGTTCGGCGGAAACTGGACGTGCAGCCGGAAGGTGCCGTCCTTCAGCGTCCATTCGGATGCGGCCTCGCCGTACGGCGTCCGGTAGCTGCCTTCGACATGGGTGAGGTCCCCGACGATCCTTGGATCGATGACCAGTTCGCAGTAAAGAATCCGTAGCTGGGCTGGGTGTCCTCCTGCAGCACCCTCCAGATCACGTCGTCACGGCCGCCGTCCATCAGTGCCCGCACGATCGGTGCCAGGCCGATGGTTCCGCCACTGAAGTGCGGTCCGCCGCCGAAGGGCTGGAAACCCTCGATCAGCTGGACCAGGCCGCTGGGCACTCGCGCGCGCTGGTTGTCGGGCACCAGGCTCTCGTCGAGGGCGAGGGCCTGTGCGGTCTGTGTCGCCCTTCCGAGCCTTGCCGTCCCTGGCTGGTGTAGAGGCCGAGCGTCTCGTTGTAGAAGGCGTCGGTGAACGCGGTTGCGATGTCGTCGGCCAGACTGCGGTACTCGGCGGCGTCGGCGCGGCGTCCCAGCAGGGCAGCCATCTTCGCCATGCGGTCGGCGACCTGGTGGTAGCCCCAGGTTCCGGTGACGCGGCCCGAGGTGGTCTCTGCGGCGATCCAGTCGCCCAGGGCCGCGTCCACGATGTGGGCGTCGGCGCCGGTTCCGGCCTTCCGGGTTCTGATGTAGTTCAGGAATGCCTGCATCTGAGGGTAGTAGCGGGCCATGGTCTGGGTGTGAGTCCTGGTTGACGGTGCCGTCCGCGTCGAGGGACTCCGCCGGTTGCATCTTGACGGTCGTGCCGGCCGGGACCTTTGCGTCCAGTTTCAGCTGGGGCCAGCCGGCGAAGTTCTGGCCGAAGTCGAAGACCCACACGCTGGGCTGGGGCTGGGGCTGGGTGACGGCGACGGGACGAAGCCGATCGGCGATCTTGACCGGCTCGCCGGCGCGCCACACCAGTTCGGTGCTCAGATTCGGTGGTGGGGCGATGGCGGCGGCGATCCAGCCCGTCGGCGAGCCGTTCCGGCGGCGGGCGGACCTGCCGTGGTCGGCGCCGGGGGAGGCCCATCCGGGCAGTTCGCGGCCTGGCTCTCCCGCCTCGCGGAACCTTGCGGCCGCTCTTTGCGCGTGCAGCGGCAACGGAGCCATCAGTTCGACGGTATGGAGCTGACCCCGGCGCACGAGGGCTGGCACACCGCGCTACGGAAGCCCGTCGCACGCGCACGCCCCCGTCGCTGCCACAAATTTACGGGGGGGGGGGGCCTACGGCGACCGGCAGCCCC
>NZ_JBFBJT010000172.1:0-13306 GCF_040686175.1 Streptomyces sp. NPDC086077
CCGGCCGGCTGGTCAGCCAGAAGCAGCTGCTCCAGGAGGTGTGGGGGCCGTCGTACGGGACGGAGACGAACTATCTGCGTGTGTACATGGCCCAACTGCGGCGGAAGCTGGAGGCCGATCCGTCGCATCCCAAGCACTTCATGACCGAGCCCGGGATGGGCTACCGCTTCGAGAAGTGAGCCGGGGCGCGAGCCAAGGCGCGACTTTGGGCGCGAGTCGGGGCCGTGCGGTCGGTTCGGGCGGTGGGACCGGGGTAGGTGACTGGGGGTACGTTGCTGTCAGTCACCCCGGTAGGCTTCAGACATGAGTGCTGTTCCTCGTTCCGACAAGCCGGTGGGCCGGTTCCGGCGCATGCTCGACCGGCTCTCCTCCTCGCAGGAGGACCTGGAGTCCGAGGAGCTGCGGGAGGACACCGAGACCGCGGGCTGCACGCGCATCGGCGACTGTCACGACCGGCAGATCGTCACCGTTACTGGTACCTTGCGCACGGTCACGCTGCGTCCGCGCGCGGGAGTCCCGGCCCTGGAGGCCGAGCTGTTCGACGGCTCCGCCGCACTGGATGTGGTGTGGCTCGGACGGCGCTCCATCGTCGGAATAGAACCGGGGCGCAAGCTGATCGCATCGGGCCGGATCTCGATGAGCCGGGGCCGCCGGGTGCTGTTCAACCCCAAGTACGAACTGAGACCCCTCGGACGGGAGTAGCCGGTGACGTCGCTCGACAAGCCGACTGAACACACCGAAGACACGGAGCACGAAGCCAGGGCAGTGACGGAGGCCGCGCTGTTCGAGGCTTTCGGCGGCGTGCGGGGCATGATCGAGACGGTGCTGCCGGGCCTCCTCTTCGTGACGATCTTCACGATCAACAAGGACCTGCACCTGTCGGCGCTCGCCGCACTCGGTGTGTCCGTGCTGCTCGTGGTGGTCCGCCTGGCGACGAGGGACACCGTCAAGCACGCCTTCAGCGGTGTCTTCGGCGTGGCCTTCGGTGTCGTGTTCGCGATGATGACCGGCAATGCCAAGGACTTCTATCTGCCCGGCATGCTGTACACGCTGGGCCTGGCCCTCGCCTACATCATCACGACGCTGGCCGGTGTCCCGCTGATCGGGCTGATGCTCGGCCCGGTCTTCAAGGAGAACCTCTCCTGGCGCACCCGGAACCCGGGCCGCAAGAGGGCGTACGCCAAGGCCAGCTGGGCGTGGGGTCTGATCCTCCTGGCCAAGTGCGCGATCCTCTTCCCGCTGTACTGGTGGGCCGACACCACGCAGCTCGGCTGGGTGCTGGTCGCGCTGAAGATCCCGCCCTTCCTGCTGGCGGTATGGCTGACCTGGGTCTTCCTGGCCAAGGCGCCGCCGCCCATCGACGTCTTCGCCGAGATGGAGGCGGAGGAGAAGCGCCGCGAGGCGGAGGAAGAGCGACGCGGAGCCCAGACGCGCTCCAGCGAGTAGGCCTCCGGCGGTAGGGGCGGGGTCGTGGAGCCCTGCCGGGGCGAGCTGGGATTCTGGACGAGCGAGGGCGCCCTGCGGGTTGCAGGGCGCCCTCGGCGTCGTCGGGGGTGGCTGGCTAGTCCGCCGGGTTCTCGCGGCGGACCGACAGCAGGTCCTCCAGTTGCTCCTCGCGGGCCTGCGCGGCCACGAAAAGCAGTTCGTCGCCCGCCTCCAGGGAGTCCTCCCGGGACGGGGTGAGGACGCGGGTGCCGCGGATGATCGTGACCAGGGACGTGTCCTCGGGCCATTCCACGTCACCGACCTGGGTGCCGGCCAGGGCCGACTCCTCCGGCAGCGTCAGCTCGACGAGGTTGGCGTCACCGTGGCTGAAGCGCAGCAGGCGGACCAGGTCTCCGACGCTGACCGCCTCCTCGACCAGGGCGGACATGAGGCGAGGCGTGGAGACGGCGACGTCGACGCCCCAGGACTCGTTGAACAGCCACTCGTTCTTCGGGTTGTTGACGCGGGCGACGACGCGCGGGACGCCGTACTCCGTCTTGGCCAGCAGGGAGACGACCAGGTTCACCTTGTCGTCGCCCGTCGCGGCGATCACGACGTTGCAGCGCTGGAGCGCCGCCTCGTCCAGGGACGTGATCTCGCAGGCGTCGGCGAGCAGCCACTCGGCCTGCGGGACGCGCTCGACCGAGATGGCGGTCGGCGCCTTGTCGACGAGCAAAACCTCGTGGCCGTTCTCCAGCAGCTCACCGGCGATCGACCGGCCGACCGCGCCGGCTCCGGCAATGGCGACGCGCATCAGTGACCGCCCTCCAACTCGGGTCCCTCGGCGAACGACGCCTCGACCTTCTCGACGTCGCCGCTGCGCATCATCACGTGCACGAGGTCACCCTCCTGCAGCACGGTCTGCGACGTGGGCAGTATGGCCTCGCCGAGCCGGGTGAGGAACGCAACACGGACGCCCGTCTCGTCCTGAAGCCTGCTGATCTTGTGGCCGACCCAGGCGCTGGAGGCGTGCACCTCGGCGAGCTGGACGCCGCCGGTGGGGTCGCGCCACAGCGGCTCGGAACCGGACGGCAGCAGCCGGCGCAGCATCTGGTCCGCCGTCCAGCGGACGGTGGCGACCGTGGGGATGCCGAGGCGCTGGTAGACCTCGGCGCGGCGGGGGTCGTAGATACGGGCGGCGACGTTCTCGACACCGAACATCTCGCGGGCCACTCGGGCGGCGATGATGTTGGAGTTGTCGCCGCTGGAGACCGCGGCGAAGGCGCCCGCCTCCTCGATGCCGGCCTCGCGCAGGGTGTCCTGGTCGAAGCCGACGCCGGTGACCCTGCGGCCACCGAAAGAGGAGCCCAGTCGTCGGAAGGCGGTGGGGTCCTGGTCGATCACGGCGACCGTGTGCCCCTGTTGCTCCAGGGTCTGGGCGAGAGCGGAACCCACTCTGCCGCAGCCCATGATGACGATGTGCACGACCGTCCTTCCGAGGTCAGGGATGTTGACTTGGCTTGAAACAGGGTCTCAGACCGCCGACCAAGCTACACACGCGCGGTCCGCGGCGGGGACCCCTGTGCACGGTTCGCGCTGATCAACGCCGGCTGATGCTCCAGACGCTGAGGACGGTGAGGATGCCGAGGACCACCAGCGAGGCGAGGGCGCCGATGAGCTCTGCGGTCGCGGGCATGGGACCTCCGGGGTCGAGGGGGGAGAGGGGGGAGAGGGGGCGAGGGGGAGGAGAGGTGAGAGGAGAAAGGGAGCGGGGAAGACGGAGAGTGGAAGGCGGAGAGGGGAAGGCGTGGCGGGGGAGGCGTAGGGTGCATTCGGGAAGACCGTACGAAAACGTGCTCGAAACGGTCGTACGGAAAGGGTTTTGTCATATAGACATGTGGGCGGTCGTGTCGGCCGGATCCGTGCCCTGACCTGCCGGGTATTTCACTCGGGGGGCAGATGCGGGGAGGCCGGTAGGCGGCCCCCTGTTCGAAGGCTTACGATCCTCTGTTGTGTCCAAACTGACCGACGTGCCCAAACGGATCCTGATCGGGCGCGCACTGCGCAGTGATCGGCTTGGAGAAACGCTCCTGCCGAAGCGCGTCGCACTCCCCGTCTTCGCTTCCGACCCGCTCTCCTCCGTGGCCTACGCGCCAGGCGAGGTGCTTCTGGTCCTGTCCATCGCGGGTTTGTCGGCCTACCACTTCAGTCCCTGGATCGCCGCCGCGGTCGTCGTGCTGATGTTCACGGTCGTGGCCTCCTACCGGCAGAACGTCCACGCCTACCCGAGCGGTGGCGGTGACTACGAGGTCGCGACCACCAACCTGGGCCCCAAGGCCGGTCTCACCGTCGCCAGCGCCCTGCTCGTCGACTACGTCCTGACCGTCGCCGTCTCCATCTCCTCCGGGATCGAGAACCTCGGCTCCGCGATCCCGTTCGTCGTCGAGCACAAGGTGTTCTGCGCCTCGGCCGTGATCGTGCTGCTGACCCTGATGAACCTGCGCGGCGTCAAGGAGTCGGGCAAGCTGTTCGCGATCCCGACGTACGTCTTCGTCACGGGCGTCTTCATCATGATCGCCTGGGGTTCCTTCCGCGGCCTGGTGCTGGGCGACACGATGCGGGCGCCGACGGCCGACTTCGAGATCAAGCCCGAGCACCAGGGCCTCGCGGGCTTCGCGCTGGTCTTCCTGCTGCTGCGGGCCTTCTCCTCCGGCTGCGCCGCGCTCACCGGCGTGGAGGCGATCTCCAACGGCGTCCCGGCCTTCCGCAAGCCAAAGTCGCGGAACGCGGCCACCACGCTGGCGCTGATGGGCCTGCTGGCCGTCACCATGTTCTGCGGCATCATCGGCCTCGCCATGGCGTCCAATGTGCGGATGGCCGAGAACCCGGCCCACGACCTCCTCGACAACGGCGTCCCGGTCGGCTCCGGCTACGTCCAGAACCCGGTCATCTCGCAGGTCGCGGAGGCGGTGTTCGGCAAGGGCAGCTTCCTGTTCATCGTGCTGGCCGCGGCCACCGCGCTGGTGCTGTTCCTGGCCGCGAACACGGCGTACAACGGCTTCCCCGTGCTCGGCTCGATCCTCGCCCAGGACCGCTACCTCCCGCGCCAGCTGCACACGCGCGGCGACCGCCTCGCCTTCTCCAACGGCATCGTGCTGCTGGCCGGCGCCGCCGCGCTGCTGGTCTGGGTCTACGGCGCCGACTCCACGCGACTGATCCAGCTGTACATCGTCGGTGTGTTCGTCTCCTTCACGCTCAGCCAGATCGGCATGGTCCGGCACTGGAACCGCCACCTGGCCACGGAGACCGACCTCGCCAAGCGCCGCCACATGGTCCGCTCCCGCGCGATCAACACCTTCGGCGCCTTCTTCACCGGCCTGGTCCTGGTCGTCGTCCTGGTCACCAAGTTCACCCACGGCGCCTGGGTAGCGCTGCTCGGCATGGTGATCTTCTACGCGACGATGACCGCGATCCGCCGCCACTACGACCACGTGGCCAAGGAACTCGCCGCCCCGGACGGCCCGAGCGACGACAGCGTCCGGCCGTCGCGGATCCACTCGGTCGTGCTCATCTCCAAGATCCACCGGCCGGCGCTGCGCGCCCTCGCCTACGCCAAGCTGCTGCGCGCGGACACCCTTGAGGCGCTCAGCGTCAACGTCGACCCGGCCGACACCAAGGCACTGCGTGACGAGTGGGAGCGGCGTGGGATCACCGTGCCGCTGAAGGTGCTGGACTCGCCGTACCGCGAGGTCACGCGGCCGGTCATCGAGTACGTGAAGAGCCTGCGGCGGGAGTCGCCGCGGGACGTGGTGTCCGTGATCATCCCGGAGTACGTGGTCGGGCACTGGTACGAGCACCTGCTGCACAACCAGAGCGCGCTGCGGCTGAAGGGCCGGCTGCTGTTCACGCCGGGTGTGATGGTGACGTCGGTGCCGTACCAGCTGGAGTCGTCGGAGGTGGCGAAGAAGCGGGCCGGCAGACGGCAGGACTGGAACGCTCCCGGTGCGGTGCGGCGGGGGCCGGCGCAGGAGCAGGCGAAGGAGCCCAGCGGCAAGGAGTGAGCGGGGGTGGGGCTGCCGAGGCCCGGGGGCCGGGCCGGCCCTTGGCCCCGGCCCTTGGCCCCTGGACCCTGTCCCCCAGCTCTTGGCCCCCGGCCCCTGGCCCCCGGCCCCTGGCCTTGGTCCTGCCCCAGGCGCCTCGGGGTCCGGGCCCGGGGGTGCAGCGGCGCAGGGGTGCCGGACTGCTGGGTGCCGGAGCGGTGGGGCGCCAGGGTGCCGCGGTGCCGGGGTATAGGCGCGCAGCGGTGCCGCGGTGCGGGATCGTGTCGGTTTCCGCGTCCCCGGGAGCACGTAGACTGGTGGGCTGTTGTCCGGTCGTACCCCCTCTCGCATCTGGAGTGCCCCCGCCATGCAGGCAGAACCGAAGAAACCGCTGGTGGGGTCGCTCGTCGGGGAGGAGTACGAGGTCGAGGTCGGCCCCGTCGCCCACGGCGGGCACTGCATCGCGCGCACCGAGGCGGGCCAGGTGCTGTTCGTCCGGCACGCGCTGCCCGGTGAGCGGGTCGTCGCCCGGGTGACCGAGGGCGAGGAGGGCGCGCGCTACCTGCGGGCGGACGCGGTCGAGGTGCTCGCGGCGTCCAAGGACCGCGTCGAGGCGCCCTGCCCCTACGCCGGCCCCGGCCGGTGCGGCGGCTGCGACTGGCAGCACGCCAAGCCGGGGGCGCAGCGGCGGCTGAAGGGCGAGGTCGTCGCCGAGCAGTTGCAGCGGCTCGCCGGGCTCACGCCCGAGGAGGTCGGCTGGGACGGCACGGTGATGCCGGCCGAGGGCGACAAGCTGCCGGTGGGTCAGGTGCCGCAGTGGCGAACGCGTGTGCAGTACGCGGTGGACGCCGCCGGGCGCGCGGGTCTGCGTCGGCACCGCTCGCACGAGGTGGAGCCGATCGACCACTGCATGATCGCGGCCGAGGGCGTCAGCGAACTGGGCATCGAGAAGCGTGAGTGGCCCGGGATGGCGTCGGTCGAGGCGATCGCCGCGACGGGGTCGCAGGACCGGCAGGTGATCCTGACGCCACGGCCGGGGGCACGGCTGCCGATCGTCGAGCTGGACCGGCCGGTGTCGGTGATGCGGGTCGAGGAGAAGGACGGCGGCGTGCACCGCGTCCACGGCCGGCCCTTCGTCCGGGAGCGGGCGGACGACCACACGTACCGGGTCGGCTCGGGCGGCTTCTGGCAGGTCCACCCGAAGGCGGCGGACACGCTGGTGACGGCGGTGATGCAGGGCCTGCTGCCGCGCAAGGGCGACATGGCGCTCGACCTGTACTGCGGCGTCGGCCTGTTCGCGGGCGCGCTGGCCGACCGGCTGGGGGAGAAGGGCGCCGTCCTCGGCATCGAGTCCGGCAAGCGGGCGGTGGAGGACGCGCGGCACAACCTCGCGGACTTCGACCGCGTGCGGATCGAGCAGGGCAAGGTCGAGTCGGTCCTGCCGCGCACGGGCATCACGGAGGTCGACCTCATCGTCCTGGACCCGCCGCGGGCGGGGGCTGGACGCAGGACGGTGGAGCATCTGGCGTCGCTGGGGGCGCGGAGGATCGCGTACGTGGCGTGCGATCCGGCGGCGTTGGCCCGGGACATCGGGTACTTCCGGGACGGGGGGTACCGGGTGCGGATGCTTCGGGCGTTCGATCTGTTCCCGATGACGCACCACGTGGAGTGCGTGGCTATTCTTGAGCCTGCCGAGAAGGGCCTCTGACTGCTGTTTTGTATTCCAGGTGGTCAGTTCGACTTATTTTCGCTCGTGGAGCGCGTCGACTGAGGTTCGCTTGTGCAGAACGGTCTGCGCTGCAGCTGCAGCTGAATGGGCTGGCGCGGGTCTCGCGGCGCCGTGGCGATGCGAATGCACGACGCGCTGGTCTCCGCGCTGGGCTACCGCGAACTCGCCGAGTATCTGGCCGGCGCGCATCCCTCGCCCACCACTCCTGATGAGCTTGCGGCGGTCGCCGTCGCCTACGTCCGTTTCGCGCTGGAGCGCCCGGCGCTGTTCCGGGTGATGTTCGCGGAGCCCTGCGATCCGAACAGTGAGGAACGGGTCGGCGCCACCGCCGCCATCTCGGAATACGTCCGCGGTGTCGTCCGCGCCGCCTTCCCTGGTGCCGATCCGGATGCGCTGTCCACCACGGTGTGGGCCCTGGTTCACGGCCTGGCGTTCCTGCACCTCGACGGCAAGCTCGACACCTCCACCCACGAGGTGGTCGCCGATCAGGTCCGCGCCGCCGTCCGTGCGCTGTTCACCGCCCCTGCCGCGATGTCCCCGAGGGCGGCCGCGGCGCACGAGCAGGCAAAGGCGTAGCGGGTCGCGTGGCACCGGTACGGGCATGGCCGGTGAGCGGGCCGGGCGGGGCGGACCTCGCCGGGTGAACGGGTGGTGGCCTGTTGCGGCCCGGGCCGGTGAGGTGCGTGCGTGTCCCGTCGCAGAGGCCCGGCTCAGGTACGTCGATACCGGGTGAATCGCCCCTAGACTGCACTGACTTGCTCATGTGATGTCAGGTTGCGCCGGGTCGAGGCGGGGGTGTGCCGGTACGTGGTCGAGGCAGTGGTGGAGAAGCAGGAAGTCGCCGTTCATGTCTTCGTCCCGCTGGACGACCCGCGCGCCGAGGACGGTGTGGGCTCGTTGCGTGCCATGTGGGAGCGGTTCCGGGTGTCGCAGGAGGCGGGGACCCCCTTGCCCGGGGCGATACCCGTTCAGGTGCCCCGCGTTCTGCCGGTCGCGGCCGCGCACGGGTCGGTGCCGGTGACGGCTGTGCAGTCCCAGGACCGGGTCGACCAGGCGATCCTGCGCCGGCACTACGAGATCCTCAATCTGTCGATACTGCTCGGTGCCGGGCCGGATCGTGGCTGGGCGGTGCTGCGTCGCCGGATGGAGGGGATCGTCGGTGAGCTCGGGCCGGTTCATTTGGGCGCGGTGACGCTGGAGTTGGGGGAGCTGCCCGCGGACACGCCGGGTGCGCTGGACCTGCTGGAGCCGGAGGGCGGGGACGAGACGCGGGCCGAGCGGTTGCTGCGGATGCTCGGGCGCAGCGGTGATCCCCGGCTCGGCGCCTGGGCGTGGTCCGACGGCGGAACTCCCGCGATGCCGCCGTTCGTCCGGTATCTCCTGCACACGACGGCCGTCCGTCATCAGTGGTCGGTCCACCGGCGCGTCATCGAGGGCCGGGCCGCCGGGGGTGCCGGGCCGCGCGTGGTCGTCCGCCCGCCGTACTCCGGCGCGTCACACCGGGTGCTGACCGACCCCACCACCGAACTGCGGCTCCTGCGGCACTCGGTGAGCGGCAGCTGGGACAACGCCCGGCAGGCTCTTGGGGCTTCCGGGCGGGCCACGGGGATCCGGCTCGACGACGCGGCCCCGCTGGCGGCCGACCGGCAGTTCGTCTCCTGGTTTCTGGGCAACCTGGATGACGCACTGACGATCCATCAGCTGGCAGGGGGTCCCGTGGGCGAGGCGCCGCTGGTGGAGGCTGTGCCCGTGGAGGCGCCGCAGGCGAGGGCCCCGCGGGCCTCCGGCCGACGGCCCGTGCGGGTGCTGGCCGTCGCCGACGAGTGGTTCCCCGCCCACGGCGGTGTGACCACCTTCAACCGCGCCCTGTGCGTCGCGCTCGCCGCTGCCGGCGCGGACGTCCGCGTCAAGGTCGTCGCCGCCACCGCGGAAGAGCGGGATGACGCGCTGGCCAACGGCGTTCGGTTGATCGACGCCGCCCGGCCGGGGCTGGGTGGGCACGCGGCGCTGCTGAGGCGGCCGGTGTTCGCCGACGGGTTCGAGCCCGACCTCGTCCTCGGGCACGGCAGGGTCACCGGACCCGCGGCCCGGCAGCAGGCCGAGGACCATTTCCCGGGCGCCGCGCGCCTGCACTTCCTGCACGTCGAACCCGACCGGGCCGAGGCCAGCAAACCCCATGCCGAGGGAAGTCCCGGCGTCCGTGCCCAGGACCGTACGGAGCTGGAGCTCGAACTGTGCCGGGGCGCACTGCGTCCGATGCCGGTCGGGCCGAGACTCGCGTCGTCCCTCAGACGCCACCGGCGCGGCACGCGGTACCGCGACATCGCCCCGCCCCTGCGGATCGACCCGGGGTTCGACGGCCGGGAGGCGGTCCTGCCCCCCGACCCGGACGACATCCCGCAGATCCTGCTGATGGGCAGGCTCCAGGACGACCTGCTCAAGGGCCTGGACATCGCCTGCCGGGCGCTCGGACAGGCGGTACCGGACCGGGCGGCCCCCGGCACCTGGGAACTGCTGCTGCGCGGAGTGCCCGGCCTCGACTACGAGAAGTCGGTGGACCGGGTGACCGAGTGGATCGCCAACTCCGCGGTCGACGTGACCCTCTACCCCTACTCCGCCGACCCCTGGCGGATCGAGAACGACGTGGCACGGGCCGGCCTGGTCCTCATGCCCTCGCGGGCCGAGGCGTTCGGCCTGGCCGGTCTCGAGGCCATCGCGGCGGGCGTACCGGTGCTGGTGAGCGGCCGCAGCGGGCTGGGCATGCTGCTGCGCGAGCAGGGGCTGCAGGTCGCGGACCGGGCCGTGGTCGACGTGGACGGCCGGGGCGAGGAGGCGGACGTCAGACGCTGGCAGACCGCCATCAGCGCCGTCATGTGGGACCTGAAGGCGGCCTTCGGACGGGCCGCCGAACTGCGGAGCGAGATGGCCACACGGGTGACCTGGGCGAAGGCGGCCGCCACCGTGCTGGACTGTGCCGGGGAACAGGCATGACCGCATACGATCCGGCCCCGGCGTCCCCCTGCGGACGCCGGGGCCGGGTACGCGGCGGTGGCTCAGTGGGTCTGCACGGCTGTGGTCCTCCCGCGGGCCGTCCCGGCGACCGGTGTTCCGCCGGGGTGTCAGCCGCAGCGGAACACGCGGACCGCCCCCGTCACCCGCCGTCCTGGAACACACTGGAAACGACTGGAGCCGCGCAGTGCGGACCCTGAACGGCCCGCGGAGGAACGGTGCTCGACGAAGTGCCCGCGTCGCCCGCCGAGGACGCCAGAGCCCTCGGCCGGCAGCTGGCCGCCGAACTGACCCGTGCCGTCGTACGGGCCGAGAAGCGGCTGGGCAGAACGCTCGACCGCGGTGAGCTGGCCAAACGCCTCAACGTCTCCGCCAGCAGCCTCTACGCCTACCTGAACGGGACCACGCTCCCCGGAACCGGCGTGTTCGACGCCCTGCTCGGTGCCCTGGGCGTCACCGGACCCGAGGCCGGCCGGCTCGGCACACTGCGGGACGAGGCCGAGGCCCTCCGGCGGCTGCGCCTCACCGCGTCACGAACGACGGCACCCCGGACCGCGGCCGCTCCGAGGCCACGTCAACTACCTCTGAACCACCCGGGTTTCGTCGGCCGCGACGCCGAACTCGCCCGCCTGGACGGACTGCTGCCCGACCCGGGTGGCGACCCAACCCCCGACCCGGCCCCCGCCCTCGTCGCCGTCGTCGAGGGCACCGGCGGCGTCGGCAAGACGGCCCTCGCCCTGCACTGGGCGCACCGCGTCCGCGACCGCTTCCCCGACGGCCAACTCCACGTGGACCTGCGCGGATTCGGGCACGAGTCGACGATGGAACCGGCCGAGGCCCTGCACGGCTTCCTCCAGGCCCTAGGGGTGACCCCGGCAGCCGTTCCGGCCGACCCAGCCGTCGCCTCCGCCCTGCTGCGCACCGTGCTGGCCGGCCGGCGGGTCCTCCTGCTGCTGGACAACGCCCGCTCCGCCGAACAGGTACGGCCCCTGCTGCCCAGCGAGCCCGGCTCCGTCGCCGTCGTCACGAGCCGCAACCGCCTAGACGGACTCGTCGTACGGGAAGGGGCACTGCGGATCGCCCTCGACGTGCTGCCCCGGTACGCCGCCCGCGCCCTGCTGGAACGGCAGATGGGCGGTGAGCGGCTGGCGCGGGAACCGCGCGCGGCCGACCAGTTGGTCGACCTGTGCGCCCGGCTGCCACTCGCCCTCAGCGTCGCCGCGGCCCGGACGGCCACCGCCCCCGAGGGCTCGATCGGCGCCCTGATCGCCGAACTGCGCGGCACCCGCGCGCCGTTGGACCTGTTCAGCGCGCAGGACGCGGACGTCGATCTGCGCACGGTGTTCCGGGGCTCGTACGCGCTGCTGCCGGAGCCCGCCGCCCGGCTCTTCCGGCTGCTCGGCTGCCACCCCGGGCCCGAGACCGACGTGGCGGCCTGCGCCGCGCTCGTCGGCACCCCGGACCCGCCCACCGCCCTCCTCGACGCGCTCGCCGCCGCCCACCTGGTCAGGCGGCACACGCCCGGCCGGTACGTCCTGCACGACCTGCTGCGGCTCTACGCGGGCGAACTCCTCGACTCCGCACCGCCGCCGGAGCGCCGGGACGGCACCGAACGGCTGCTGCGCCACTACCTCGACACCGCCCTGCTGGCCGACCACCACCTGGAACCCTGGCGCCCGCTCCCCGACGCCCCGCCGCCCGCCGCGGGGCGGCCGGCGATCGGCGACCACACCGAGGCGACCCGCTGGTTCGAGTCGGAGCTGTCCGCGGTGCAGTCGCTGATCGCCCGGGCGGCCGCCACGCCCGGCCTGGAGCCGTACGCCTGGCGGCTCGCCCAGGCCTGCGCGGTCTATCTGCGGCGCTCGGGGCGCCGCGCCCAGCGCGCCGCGGTGCACGCGCTGGCCCGCGCCGCCGCGGCCGGGGCCGGCGACCGCGCCGCGTGGACCACCGCGACCCGCCGACTGGCCGACGCGCTCTCCCGGCTGCACCGCAGCTCCGAAGCGCTCGACCTGCTCCACGAGGCCCTGCGTGCCTGCCGGGAGCGGCGGGACCACGAGGGGATCCGGGAGGCGCGGCTGTCGCTGGTGCGGGTGTACGCCTCCCGCGCCGACCCGCGGCGTGCCCTGCCGCACGCCCGGCTGGCGCTGTCGATGGCCGAGCGCTCCGGTGACCCGATGGCGCTGGCGGACGGCCTCACCGCGGTCGCCCAGCAGCGTGAACGGCTCGGCGAGCACACCGTGGCGCTGGAGCACTGCCGCCGGGCGCTGGAGCTGTACACCCGGCTCGGCCATCTGGACGGCCAGGCGGGCATCCTGGTCGGCATGGGCCGGGCCGAGCAGGGGCTGGGGAGGCACGCCGCCGCCATCGGGCACTACGAGGTCTCCCTGGCGCTCGACCGGGAGCTCGGTGACCGCTACCGGGAGGCCCACGCCCTGGACCATCTCGCCGACGCCCACGCGGCGCTGGGCCGCCACCAGGTCGTCCGTCGGCTCCGCGAGGAGGCTCTGACCCTGTTCGACGAGCTCCACCATCCAGACGCCGAGCCCGTCCGGGCCGCGCTCCACGGGCACCCGCCGGCACCGACCGGGCCGCCGGAGCGCTGACACCCCGGCCGCGCCCGACCGGGCGGGCCGGAGTCAGGCGCCCGGTCGCGAGCCGGGCCCGGGGCGCGCGTCCTGCCAGCTCAGGCCGTAGCCGAACCCGACCCGCATCGAGGTGAACTCCACTGCCACCGCGTACCGTTCGTCCGGACGCAAGCCGGGCGTGCCCGGAGACTGCTGGTAGATCACCGAGGTCGGCACCCCCGCCAGTCGCCACACCGCCCTCGGCGGCCGCGCCGGGTCGAAGTGGACCTCCAGCCGGAAGTTCTCGCTGCGGGTCAGCGGCACATGCACGAAGTGCGGCGCCATGGGCTGCGCCGGGGGTATCCGCAGCCGCAGTTCGTAGACGTGCCGGTGCCCGGCGGCCAGCGGTGCCGTAAGCACCAGACGGCGTTCGAAGTAGCTCTCGTAGCGGCGGTCGCCCGGCTCCAGCCGCCCCCCGCGTACGACGGACATCTCCAGCCCGTGTCCGGGCGTGGTGTCGCCGGGGCGCCGGGGCACGC
>NZ_JBFBJT010000173.1:0-13290 GCF_040686175.1 Streptomyces sp. NPDC086077
GCTTCCTGCGGCCCTGGGCCACCGTCCGTGTCTTGCGGATCTCGAACATCGCACCCCTTGAGCTGGGGTGTTGCGACGACCGCTAGAACTCAAGGGCGACGGTCACGGGGGCCTCGTACAGCCTGCGGAAGGTCAGCCCTTGCGGGTCTTGATCTCCTCGGTGAGCTGCGGGACGACGTCGAACAGGTCGCCGACGACGCCGTAGTCGACCAGCTCGAAGATCGGGGCCTCGGCGTCCTTGTTGACGGCCACGATCGTCTTCGAGGTCTGCATACCGGCACGGTGCTGGATCGCACCCGAGATGCCGGACGCGATGTACAGCTGCGGCGAGACCGACTTGCCGGTCTGGCCGACCTGGTTGGTGTGCGGGTACCAGCCCGCGTCCACCGCGGCGCGCGAGGCGCCGACGGCCGCACCGAGCGAGTCGGCGAGCGCCTCGATGAGCGCGAAGTTGTCCGCGCCACCGACGCCGCGGCCGCCGGAGACCACGATGGCGGCCTCGGTCAGCTCCGGACGGCCCGTCGACTCACGCGGCGTGCGCCCGGTCACCTTGGTGCCGGTGGCCTGCTCGGAGAAGGACACCGACAGCGCCTCGACCGCACCGGCGGCGGGCGCGGCCTCGACGGCGGCGCTGTTCGGCTTGACCGTGATGACCGGGGTGCCCTTGCTGACACGGGACTTGGTCGAGAAGGACGCGGCGAACACCGACTGCGTGGCCACCGGACCCTCGTCGCCCGCCTCCAGGTCGACGGCGTCGGTGATGATGCCGGAGCCGATGCGCAGCGCCAGACGGGCGGCGATCTCCTTGCCCTCGGCGGAGGACGGCACCAGCACGGCGGCCGGGGAGACGGCCTCGTGGGCGGCCTGCAGGGCGTCCACCTTCGGGACGACCAGGTAGTCGGCGTACTCGGCGGCGTCGTGGGTCAGCACCTTCACCGCGCCGTGCTCGGCGAGCGTGGCGGCGGTGTCGGCGGCGCCGTTGCCGAGGGCGACGGCGACGGGCTCGCCGATGCGACGGGCCAGCGTCAGCAGCTCCAGGGTGGGCTTGCGGACGGCGCCGTCCACGTGGTCGACGTAGACGAGAACTTCAGCCATGGGACTTCTTCTCTCCTGCTTGCGAAGTGTGAGGGGCGGTCAGCGAAGTCGAGCTCGGAGCTCAGATGAACTTCTGGCTCGCGAGGAACTCGGCGAGCTGCTTGCCGCCCTCGCCCTCGTCCTTGACGATCGTGCCGGCCGTACGGGCCGGACGCTCGGCAGCCGCGTCGACCGTGGTGTACGCACCCTCCAGGCCGACCTCCTCGGCCTCCAGGTCCAGATCCGACAGGTCCCAGGACTCGACCGGCTTCTTCTTCGCGGCCATGATGCCCTTGAAGGAGGGGTAACGCGCCTCGCCCGACTGGTCGGTCACGGAGACCACCGCCGGAAGCTGCGCCTCCAACTGCTCGGAGGCGGCGTCGCCGTCACGGCGGCCCTTGACCGTGCCGTCCGCGACGGAGACCTCGGACAGCAGCGTCACCTGCGGCACACCGAGGCGCTCGGCGAGCAGCGCGGGAACGACGCCCATGGTGCCGTCCGTGGAGGCCATGCCGGAGATGACCAGGTCGTAGCCCGCCTTCTCGACCGCCTTCGCCAGCACCAGCGACGTGCCGATGGCATCCGTGCCGTGCAGGTCGTCGTCCTCGACGTGGATCGCCTTGTCGGCACCCATCGAAAGCGCCTTGCGCAGCGCGTCCTTGGCGTCCTCCGGACCCACCGTCAGCACCGTCACCTCGGCGTCGTCGGCGTCCTCCGCGATCTGCAGCGCCTGCTCGACCGCGTACTCGTCCAGTTCGGAGAGCAGACCGTCCACGTCGTCACGGTCGACGGTCAGGTCATCGGCGAAGTGCCGGTCGCCAGTGGCGTCGGGCACGTACTTCACAGTGACAACGATCCTCAAGCTCACGCCGGCTCTCCTACTGCAATCGGTCAATTTCTGGCTGCCTTCTTGCAGGCAGCATAGGCGCCCCTAGCGGCGGATCCCGGTCGGGGCGACTCGCGCTCCGAACGAGATATTACTCGCCAGTACATCCAGTTCATGCCCACTAAGCAAGCGCTTTGAACTGTGACCTTCGCAACGCAGCGTAACCGGAACTGGACGGGTCCGCAGGCCGCTCAGTCGCGCAACGCGGTGAAGCGTCCCTGGTGGTAGAGGAGTGGCCGGCCCTCGCCGGCCGGGTCGCCGCCGACGACCTCGGCGAGCACGAGACGGTGATCACCCGCGGGCACGCGCGCGTGCACCTGGCACACCATCCAGGCCAGCACCCCGTCGAGCAAGGGAACGCCCTCGGGGCCGTCGCGCCAGGCCGTGGGCGCCGCGAAGCGGTCGGCGCCGCTGCGGGCGAAGGTGGCCGCCAGCTCCTGCTGGTGCTCGCCGAGTATGTGCACGGCGACATGACCGGCCCCCGAGATCGCCGCCCAGCTGGAGGATCCGGTGCCTATCCCGAAGGAGAGCAGCGGCGGTTCGGCGGAGACCGAGGTGAGGGAGGTGGCGGTGAAGCCGACCGGGCCGGTGGTGCCCCGCGCTGTGATCACCGCCACGCCGGCCGCGTGCCGCCGGAAGACGGCACGGAACAGGTCGGGAGCGGCGGTGTCCGGGGAGACGGAGGTGGCGAGGCCGGGGGTGGCCGTCATGGAGGTGACCTTCTGCGGGCGACGACGAGCGGATCCGGGGTTGTTCAGCATCCCGGACAGCGCGCGCTCGCGGTGCGAACGAGGTCGAGGTGGACCCGGCCGAAGAGAAGGACTTCCGAAGGCATAGGGTCAAGCTGACGATAGATGGTGCGCACAGTCAAGTTCGGCCGCCGATCCGGGATCCGGGAATCAGGACTCGGACACCCCGGCGCGGACCGCCTGCCCCAGCGCGACGATCACATCGGCCTTGCGCGGCTGTCCGGCGGCCCGGCGCACGATGCGCCCGTCCGCGTCCAGCACGAGCACGGTCGGGGTCCTGTCGATGTCGAGCGCCCGTACGAGCCGCAACCGGGCCTCGGCGTCGATCTCGACGTGGGTGACACCGGGAACCAGGCCGGCCACCTCGCCGAGAATGCGCCGGGTCGCCCGGCAGGGGGCACAGAAGGCGCTGGAGAACTGCACCAGCGTGGCGCGTTCACCGAGTTCGGCACCCAGTTCGGCAACGCCGAGCCGCCTGGCGCCGCCCTCGCCGATCGCTTCGTACTCGTCACCCACGCGCGCACACCACCCGGCCCGTCCGAACTCCCGTCATGCCCAGCACAAGCGTGCACGAGACCGGAAAGATTCCCGCCTCCCGGCGGCGTATTCGTCGCGGATCCCTGGACCGGCCCGGGAGCCGGGGTTCTGCGTGCTACGCGAGATGTCCCTGCTCGCCCTGCAGATGACCGTACGAGTGGAGTAAAGCCCGCGTAAAAGCACGAGGTGGAAATGTACGCCGACGTGACGAGGATCTCGCGTCGGTAGGGCACGGGGGCTGGCTCCCCGACCGTTCTTGGGGCACCATCTGCGAGATGCCGTAAACCTACGGCTACGTAACTTTCTGGCGGGGAGTACCTCCCCAGGCAGAGCAGGAAGGGGTCCACCCCGCCCATGGCAGAACTCGTCTACCGCCCCGTCGTCGGCCTCGCACAGACCCTGTTCAAGGTCTGGGACCTGAAGATCGACTGCAAGGGGTCGGAGAACATCCCGCGCTCGGGCGGCGCTGTGCTGGTGAGCAATCACATCAGCTATCTGGACTTCGTCTTCAGCGGCCTGGCCGCGCTCCCGCAGAAACGCCTGGTGCGTTTCATGGCGAAGGAGTCCGTGTTCCGGCACCGGATCTCCGGTCCGCTGATGCGCGGCATGCGGCACATCCCCGTGGACCGCAAGCAGGGTGAGGCGGCCTACCAGCACGCGTTGGACTCGCTGCGTTCCGGTGAGATCGTCGGGGTGTTCCCGGAGGCCACCATCTCGCCGTCGTTCACCCTGAAGAGCTTCAAGTCGGGTGCGGCGCGGATGGCTCAGGAGGCGGGCGTCCCGCTGATCCCGATGGCCCTGTGGGGCACGCAGCGGCTGTGGACCAAGGGCCACCCGCGCAACTTCAAGCGCAGCCACATCCCGGTCACGATCCGGGTGGGCGAGGCTGTCCACGCCCCTCGCGACCAGTACGCGGGGGCGCTCACGCGCCGCCTGCGCGAGCGGGTGCAGGACCTGTTGGACGTCGCCCAGCGCTCCTACCCGGGCCGCCCCCGCGGCACGGACGACAACTGGTGGCTCCCCGCCCACCTCGGGGGCACGGCCCCGACCCCGGAGCAGGTCCGCGAGGCTGAGGCTCGCTGAACGCCGACGGGCCGGCGGCTCAGCCCGTCGGCTCGGGGGTGTGCACCGTGATGCGGGCGCCGGGGCTGAACTTCTCCAGCAGCCCCGCGAGTTCGGCGGCCGCCCGCTCGGCCTCGGCGACCGGCATCGGCGCCATGGCCTCCAGCAGGAAGACGCCCGAGACGGTCGCCTCGGTGAGCCGGGTGCGCGGGCCCTGGCGCCAGTTCCAGCGGCGGCAGGTCACGCCCACGTCGTCGCGCCACACCACCTCGCCGGCGTCGGGACGCTCTACCGCCTCCACGCCGCCGGTGACGGTCACGAAGTCCTCGTCGCCGGTGGCCCGCACGAGCCGCATCCCGCCCTGGATACGGTCGATGTCCTCACCGCCGACCGGGATCAGATGGGCGACGCTGATGGCGTTGTAGACGTCGACCAGGACGTTGATCCGTGGCAGACCGGCGTCCGTGAGGGCCCTCCTGGCCAGCGCCTCCGCCGAGTTGCGGGTGCGCGACGGCTTCGAACCGAATGCCGTGTAGACCTCGCGCCAGGCGGCCATGTGCGGATCCTCGTGCGGGGCGCGCCCGTCCAGGCGTTCGACGAGACGACGGGCCGCGTCGTCGAGGAGTGCGGCGCTGCCTTCGGTGCTGGGCCCGTTCACGAGTCCGTGCGCCTCGACGGCGACGTGGGTGAAGCCGGGCGCGAGCGCGCGCACCTCGTCGGACACGGTCAGCGTGAGAGTCATGGTGCGCCTTGCCTCAGAGTGCGGTGGGGGAGGTGCTGCCGGAGGTTCGGCCGGTCGGGCGCGGCCATGAGCGCCGCGAGCACCGCCGGATGTGGTGCAGCATACAGGACCGGATGGTCCAGCTCATTGGACTTCTTCCGGTAGCACAGGGCGGTCGGGATGCCCTCGGCTCGCAGCAGCGCGGCCAGCGCGTGGGCCTTGGCGTGGCAGATGCCCGTGCCCTGCTCCAGCACGTCGGAGGCGCGCCAGGTGACGCGGGGATCGTCGAAGTCCTGGGAGTGGGTGATCGTGTCGCGCACGAACTCGAACGCGGTCCGCGCATAGTCATGCGAGTCCGGCGGCCACCCGAGCACCAATGGCTTTTTCGAGTGACCGCATGCCTATGCAGACGCGTGTGCCGGACGGTCTACCGCGCCATCTCCTCCTTGACCGCCGCGACGAACGCGTCCACGTCGTCCTCCGTCGTGTCGAACGCGCACATCCAGCGCACGTCACCGGCGGCCTCGTCCCAGAAGTAGAAGCGGAACCGCTTCTGGAGGCGCTCGCTCACGTCGTGCGGCAGCCGCGCGAAGACCGCGTTGGCCTGCACCGGGTAGAGCACCTCGACCCCGTGCACGGCCCGGACGCCCTCCGCGAGCCGCTGGGCCATCTCGTTGGAGTGGCGGGCGTTGCGCAGCCACAGGTCCCTGGCGAGCAGGGCCTCCAACTGCACCGAAACGAAGCGCATCTTGGAGGCCAGCTGCATGGACAGCTTGCGCAGATGCTTCATGTGGCTGACGGCGTCCTGGTTGATCACCACGACCGCCTCGCCGAACAGGGCACCGTTCTTGGTGCCGCCGAGGGAGAGGATGTCGACGCCGGCCGCGTTGGTGAAGGTCCGCATCGGGACGTCCAGCGAGGCGGCCGCGTTGGCGATGCGCGA
Source organism: Streptomyces sp. NPDC086077 (assembly GCF_040686175.1). Taxonomy (NCBI): domain Bacteria; kingdom Bacillati; phylum Actinomycetota; class Actinomycetes; order Kitasatosporales; family Streptomycetaceae; genus Streptomyces; species Streptomyces sp. NPDC086077. Next base: position 5,973 of record NZ_JBFBJT010000173.1, read on the forward strand.
GCCGTCCAGGTGAACCTTCATCCCGTGCGCGTGGGCGTGTTCGCAGATCGCGCGGATCTCGTCCGGCGTGTAGACCGTGCCCAGTTCGGTGGCCTGGGTTATGGAGACGACCTGCGGCATCGCGCGGTGCTCGTCCTCCCAGCCCCAGGCCTGCCGGTCGATCAGCTCGGGAGTGAGCTTGCCGTCCGGAGTGGGCACGGTGAGCAGCTTCAGGCCGCCCATCCGCTCGGGGGCGCCACCCTCGTCGACGTTGATGTGCGCGCTCTCGGCGCAGATCACCGCGCCCCAGCGGTCGGTGACCGCCTGCAGGGCGACGACGTTGGCACCGGTGCCGTTGAACACCGGGAACGCCTCCGCCGTGCCGCCGAAGTGGCTGCGGACGAGGCGCTGCAGGTTCTCGGTGTACGCGTCCTCGCCGTACGCGACCTGGTGCCCGCCGTTGGCCACGGCCAGGGCGGCGAGCACCTCCGGGTGGACCCCGGCATAGTTGTCACTGGCGAAACCGCGGACCTCCGGGTCGTGATGGCGACGCGCGTCGGTCTTCGGAGGGTTCACGGCTTCTCGGTCAGCCACAGACGTTGTCCGTTCACTTCGGCGGCGGGCTTGTCCCAGACGCCCACGATGGCCTGCGCGAGGTCGTCGACGTCGGTGAAGCCCGCGAACTTCGCGTTGGGGCGGTCGGCGCGCATGGCCTCGTGCACCAGTGCCTTCACCACCAGGATCGCAGCCGCGGCGTTCGGCCCGTGCTCGCCCCCGGCCTTGGCGAAGTAGTCGGCCATGGCCAGGGTCCACGCCTCGGCGGCGGCCTTGGCCGCGGCGTACGCGGCGTTGCCCGCGGTGGGCTTGCTGGCGCCGGCGGCGCTGATCAGGAGGTACCGGCCGCGGTCACTGCGCTGCAGTCCCTCGTGGAAGGCGAGTGAGGTGTGCTGCACGGTGCGGATGAGCAGCAGCTCCAGCAGGTCCCAGTCGTCGAGCCGGGTCTTGGTGAAGGTCTCGCTGCCGCGCCAGCCGCCGACGAGATGGACCAGGCCGTCGACGCGCCCGAAGTCCTTCTCGATGCGGTCGGCCCAGTCCTGTGCCGCCTGCCGGTCGAGCAGGTCGACCGTGTCGCCGACGACGGTGGCACCGCCGTGCGCGTAGCTGGCCGCGTCCACGGCCTCGGCGAGCCGCTCCGGATCGTTGTCGGAGGCGACGACGATCGCGCCCGCGTCGGCCAGCCTCTGCAGCGTCGCCCGGCCGGCGGGTCCGCCCGCGCCGGCCACCGCGATCACCGCACCGCTGAGAGCTCCGTTCTGCATGGTCCTCGCCTCCTGAGCAGCGTTGGTGGTGCGGTCGCTCACGCGGCGACCCGCTCGGCGGGGTCCGCCGTGATGCCCTTGGTCGAGGCAATCACGTTCTTGAGCTTCTTGGACAGCGCCTCATAGAACATGCTCAGCGGAAACTCGTCCGGAAGCACGTCATCGACGAGCTTGCGCGGCGGCAGGGTCAGGTCCAGGGCGTCCGGGCCCTTGGCCCACTTGGAGCCGGGGTGCGGGGCGAGGTAGGTCGAGACCAGCTCGTACCCCGCGAACCAGTGCACGAGCTTGGGGCGGTCGATGCCGTCCCGGTAGAGCGTCTCGATCTCGGCGCACAGCTGGTTGGTGACCCGCGGAGCGCGCTCCCAGTCGATCGACAGCTTGTTGTCGATCCAGCGGACGACGTCGTGCTTGTGCAGGTAGGCGAAGAGCAACTGACCGCCGAGGCCGTCGTAGTTGCGCACCCGCTCGCCGGTGACCGGGAAGCGGAACATACGGTCGAACAGCACCGCGTACTGCACGTCACGGGCCTGCGGGACGCCCTCACCGGACAGCTTCACGGCCTCCTTGAACGCGGTGAGGTCGCAGCGCAGCTCCTCCAGCCCGTACATCCAGAACGGCTGGCGCTGCTTGATCATGAATGGGTCGAACGGCAGGTCACCGTGGCTGTGGGTGCGGTCGTGGACCATGTCCCAGAGGACGAATGCCTCCTCGCAGCGCTTCTGGTCGTGGACCAGGGCGGCGATGTCGTCGGGCAGCTCGAGACCGAGGAGGTCCACGGCGGCGTCGGTGACCCGGCGGAAGCGTGCGGCCTCGCGGTCGCAGAAGATGCCGCCCCAGGAGAAGCGCTCCGGGGCCTGGCGCACGGCGATGGTCTCGGGGAAGAGGACGGCGGAGTTCGTGTCGTACCCGGCCGTGAAGTCCTCGAAGGTGATGCCGCAGAACAGCGGGTTGTCGTATCGGGTGCGCTCCAGCTCGGCCAGCCACTCCGGCCAGACCATGCGCAGCACGACCGCTTCGAGGTTGCGGTCGGGGTTGCCGTTCTGCGTGTACATGGGGAACACGACCAGGTGCTGCAGGCCGTCCTGGCGGTTCGCGGCGGGCTGGAAGGCGAGCAGCGAGTCCAGGAAGTCGGGCACCTCGAAGCCCTCGTCGGCCCAGCGGCGCAGGTCTCGCACGAGGGCCGCGTGGTAGGCGGCGTCGTGCGGCAGGAGCGGGGAGAGCTCCTCGACGGCGCCGACGACCCGTCGTACGGTCAGCTCGGCCTGAGCCACCTCGGGGGCGTTCCCGGCCTCGAAGTCGATCGATCCGTCCTTGGACTGCCATGGCCGGATCTGCTCCACGGCATCCTTGAGCACGGGCCATGCCGGGTGCTCCACCACCCTGACCACAGGAGGAAGCTGCTCCTCCGTACCCACCTGCACAAGAATTTCCGTCATGTCCCATCCTTCACGGGAGAACCTCGCGTAAGGAGACCGTATACACACCGAGTTTCACCCAGCAAGGGGCAGCTCGGGAGATTATTCTGTGACACCCCTGCCGTCACCGCAATTTTTCCTGTCGGACACGGCGACGGCGAAGGACACATGGTCCCGTCGTCCCCCTCTGCCCAGAACGGCTCAGGCGATACCTTCCAGGTGGGGCCGCGAGGCCTCCACCGCCGCCGTCGACGGAAGCGAGTCGGACCTTGAACTTCCTCACCATCGGTCACCGCGGAGTCATGGGTGTCGAACCCGAGAACACCCTCCGGTCCTTCGTCGCGGCTCAGGAGGCCGGCCTCGACGCGATCGAGCTCGACCTCCATCTGAGCAAGGACGGCGCCCTCGTCGTGATGCACGACACCGACGTGGACCGTACGACGGACGGCTCGGGCCCGATCGCCGAGAAGACCCTCGCCGAGCTGCGCACCCTGGACGCGGGCCGGGGTGAGCGGATCCCGGTGTTCGAAGAGGTCCTCGACGCGGTGCGGGCGCCGCTCCAGGCCGAGATCAAGGACGTGCACGCGGCACGTGCCCTGGCCGAAATCATGCGCCGGCGCGACCTGACCGGCCGGGTCGAGGTGTCCTCGTTCCACGCGGAGGCGGTCGCCGAGATCGGCCGGCTGGTGCCCGGCGTACGCACCGCGCTGATCGCCGGCCGGTACGGCACCGACGTCGTGGAGCGTGCCGTCGACGCCGGTGCGGCGACCGTCTGCCTGAACATCCGCCGGCTCACGCTGGAGATCGTGGAGCACGCGCGCGGGGCGGGCCTGCGGATCATCGGCTGGGTGGTGAACACGCAGGAGCACCTGCGTCTCGTACGGGCGCTGGAGCTGGACGGCGCGACGACCGACCACCCGGAGATCAAACGCACCGGCCGGTTCACGGCGTAGGGGCTACAAGAGCTCCTTGACCAGCAGCTCGAACCGCAAGTCGTCGCGCTGCGGGATGCCGTAGCGCTCGTCGCCGTACGGGAACGGGGTCATCCGGCCCGTACGGCGGTAGCCGCGGCGCTCGTACCAGGCGATGAGGTCCTCACGCACGGAGATCACGGTCATGTGCATATCGGTGGTGCCCCAGTGCTCACGGACCTGCCGCTCCGCCTCCGCGATGATCACCTTGCCGAGGCCGGAGCCCTGGAGGGCGGGGCTGACGGCGAACATGCCGAAGTAGGCGTGACCGTCACGGCGTTCGAGCTGACAGCAGGCGACGACGGTGCCGTCCCGCTCCACGGTCAGCAGCCTGCTGTCCGGCGCCTTGATCACGGTCAGCACGCCCTGCGGGTCGGTCCGCTGTCCCTGGAGGATGTCCGCCTCGGTGGTCCATCCGACCCGGCTGGAGTCGCCCCGGTAGGCCGACTCGATCAGAGCGACCAGCGTGTCCACGTCGGCGTCGGTGGCATCGCGGAAGGTCAGTCCGTGGGCGGCGCTCTCCATGAGGTGTCTCTCCGAATTCTCCGGCGCGGCTCGGGCACGGACGAGAGTAACGCTGCCACTAGGCTCCGGGTGCATGGTGCATGTGCTGAGCGGACGGATCCTGCTGCGTCCCACCGACCCCGAGCGCTCCCGTGCCTTCTACGGCGAGCAGCTGGGTCTCGCCGTCTACCGCGAGTTCGGCACCGGGCCGGACCGCGGGACCGTCTACTTCCTCGGCGGCGGCCACCTGGAACTGTCCGGCCGCTCCGAGAGCCCGCCGTCCCCGGCGGTACGGCTCTGGCTCCAGGTCGAGGACGTCTGCGCCGCGCACGACGAGCTGCGCGCCAGGGGCGTGGAGATCGTACGGCCGCCGGTCCGCGAACCCTGGGGGCTGGTGGAGATGTGGATCGCGGATCCGGACGGCGTGCCGATCGTGCTGGTGGAGGTGCCGGCCGACCATCCCATCCGGTACCGGCCGGGCATCTGACACCTCCTGCGCCGGGCGGGTGCGAGGAGGCCGCCGGATGGCCACCGCCGGTGGCCGGGGCTAGCGTGCTGGTCGGGGTTCCCGCTGCGGAAGGACGTCGGATGAAACTCCACAAGCCGGTGGTCGGCGGCCCCTGCTGGGCCGAGCTGGGCACGAGCGACATCGCGGAGGCCAAGCGGTTCTACGCCGAGCTGTTCGACTGGCGGTCCGAGACGGACCCGCGTCAGGAGGCGGGCGGCTACACCGTCGCGCACCTGGGGGACGCGCCGGTGGCGGCGCTGACGCCGCTGTACCAGGAGGGGCAGCCGGTCGCGTGGTCGGTGTCGTTCGCGGTCCGGGACGCCGACGAGACCGCGGGACAGGTGACGGCGGCCGGCGGGACGGTGCCGATGAGCCCGGTGGACGTGTTCGACATGGGCCGCTTCGCGGTGGCCTCCGACCCGTCCGGTGCCGTCTTCACGCTGTGGCAGCCCCGGGCCTTCGAGGGCGCCGGGGTGTTCAACGCGCCCGGCGCCTTGGGCTGGGTGGAGCTGCTCACCCGGGAACCCGCCCGCGCGCGCGACTTCTACACGACCGTCTTCGGGTGGACCGTGAGCGCCTCCGAGCACTACACGCAGTGGGGCCTCGCCGGCCAGGACTTCGGGGGCATGATGGCCATGGACGACAAGTTCCCGCACGAGGTTCCGCCGCACTGGCTGCCGTACTTCGCGGTGGCCGACGTCGACGCCGCCACCGCGACGGCGACCGGGGCGGGCGGCACGGCCCTGATGGAGCCCACCTCCGTGCCGGACGGTCCCCGGATCGCGGTGCTGCGCGACCCGCAGGGCGCGGTCTTCGGTGTCTACCGCGCGGATGACGTGGGCTGAGAAGACGGCGGGGCTGCGGGGGGCCGAGGAGCCACAGGCACGGCCCCGCCGCGCCAGCCGACGGGAGTCAGCTCCGCAACGCGCCGAGGCGGCCTTCCAGCTGTCCGAGCAACTCCCCCAGCAAGGCGGCCAGTTCCGCCTGCTGCGGCGCGTCCAGTCCGGACAGTACGGCGCCCTCGTAGGCGAGCTGCTCGGGCAGGACGGCGTCGACGAGGGCGCGTCCGGCGTCGGTGAGGCGGACGTGGGCGACGCGGCGGTCACGGTCGTCGCCCCGCCGCTCGACCAGGGCGCGTCCGGTGAGCTGCTTGAGGCGTTTGGTGACGGCGGCGCCGGAGGAGAAGGTCTCACGGGCCAGTTCGCTGGGGGTCAGCTCATGCCCGGTGCGGCGCAGCGCGGCGAGCAGATCGAACTCCGGCCGGCTGAGCCCGGCCCGCCGCGACGGGGCGTCCTCGGCCTGCTGAAGCAGGGCGGCGCAGCGGGCGACCCGGCCGATGATCTCCATGGGGCCGGTGTCGAGATCGGGGTGCACGGTCTGCCACTGGTGGACGACGGCGGCGACGGTGTCACGGCGTCCGAGACCGTCGGATGTGTGTCCCGAGGCACCGGGGACGTGTCCGGGTTCGCCGGTAAGGCTCGTACCGCCGGTCGGACGGTCGTCGCCGATCTCGCCGGCGTGGCCGCTGACACCCTCAGCTCCGCCGGCTCTCCCCGCCTCGCCCTCGGCCCGCTGCCCCTCCGTGCCCGCCGCTTCTCCCCCGTCGGCCCCCAGCCCGTTCGTCCCCGTCATGGCTGTGCGTCCTCCGTCGTCTTGCGCGCGCCCCGGTCCAGGAGCAGCCCCTGGCGTCGTACCGTCGCCGCGAGCGTACGGTGTCCTGCCTGCTCTGCGTGGACGACCCGCTCCTGGGGCATGGCACGCTGCCAACCACTCGCCGGACGCGGCGTTCGCGCGGTGTTTTACTCGTGAACTACTACCCCTAGGACGTCACGGCAGGGTGAATACGCTCCGCCGAACGCCCCCGCGTACACCCTTGCGCTCGCGTGCGCGCCGCACGAAACGGGCACATCTATCCATCGAGCAACCCTTGACCGACCGTCGAGCGGGGAGGTGCGGGTGCACGGACCGACCGCGTCGGGCTGGCTGCTGGTCGCGCTGTGCGCGGCGACCGGGGCCTACTGTCTGCTGCGCCTGCGCAGCGGTGTCGAGGAGCAGCGCCGTACCGCGGGCGACGAGGCGCTGATGGGGTTCGGCATGGCCGCGATGGCCGTACCGGCGGCGGTGTACAGCCCACCGCAGTGGGCCTGGCCCGTGTACGCGGCCGTCTTCGGCGCGGCGGCCCTGCGCGCCCTGTGGGTGGCGCGCACCGGCAGACACCACCTGCACCACCTGGTGGGCGCCGCGGCGATGGTCTACATGGCGTGGGTGATGGCCATCTCCCCGGGCGCCGCCGACGGCCATGCCCACGGCGGCTCCGGCCTTCCGGCGGTCACCGGCGCGCTCCTGCTGTACTTCGCCGGGTACGTCCTGCTGAGCGGAGCCCGGCTGATCCCGGTACCGGCCGCGGCGGGTGGCCCACGCCCCGCCGGATGGGGCGACCGGCCCGAACTGGCGCAGGCCTGCCGCCTTTCCATGGGCATCGCCATGGTCGCGATGCTCCTCGCCCTGTGAGCGAACGCGTGTCCTGCGTCACTTGACCGATCAGTCCTACCTCTGAGTAGCCCCCCGCTCATAGGGTGTTCCCATGATGGTCCCCGCGGCACTGTTGCTGCTCGGCGCCCT
>NZ_JBFBJT010000174.1:0-13268 GCF_040686175.1 Streptomyces sp. NPDC086077
AGTGCGGAGGGTGCCTGCACCGAGGCCCCTTTGACCAGCGAACCCCCGCTGCCCGACGCCGAGCCCCTCACCAGCGAGCCCCCGCTCGCCGCCCCGGACGCCGACTTCACGAGGCCGTAGCCGGCCGCGGCCCGGACGCCGACCCCGCGAGGTGGCGCGTCGTCCCCCCTCGGCCGTGGATCGCCGGAGGCCGGCCGCAGACCCCCGTGACCCGGACGCCCGGCGTCGTGTCGCACGCCGCCCGGCAAAAGCCGTACATGACCGCTCCTCGGACGCCGATCCCGCGAGGTTGTGAATGACCGCATTCCGGACGCTGATCCCGCGAGGCCGTAGATGACCCCCATCCGGACGTCGGCCGCACGAGGCCGCCGATGAGCGCGCCCCGGCCGGCCGAGGCCCCCGGCGAGGACCTGTGCCGGCTCGCCGAGTCCTACGGCGTCTCCCCCTCCTTCAGCCCCGCCCCGGACCGCACGGTCGCCGCCTCGGCCGCCGCGCTCATCCGGACCCTGGCCGCCCTCGGTGTCGACGCCGGCACGCCCGAGGCCACGCGCGCCGCGCTCGCCGCCCGCCGCACGGAACGGCGGGAGCGGCTGCTCCCGCCGACCGTCGTGTGCTGGGGCGGCGCCGCGCCGGACGCCCTCGCCGGGCTGCCCGAGGGCACCCGGCTGCGGATCGAGACCGAGCAGGGCGAGACACGTGACGGCGCCGAACAGCTTCCGCCCGGCGTCCACCGCCTCACCGTGACCGCGCCCGACGGCCGGACCGCCGACGCCCATCTGATCGCCGCCCCGTCCCGGCTGCCCGCGCCGGCGGCCCGCTCGTACGGCCTGCTGGTCCAGCTCTACTCCCTGCTGTCGCGGCGCTCCTGGGGCATGGGCGACCTCGGCGACCTCGACGAACTCACCGCCTGGGCCGGCCGCTCGCTAGGCGCTGGATTCATCCAGGTCAACCCGCTGCACGCGGCCGTGCCCGGCGTCCCCACCGACCCCTCCCCGTACCGCCCCTCCTCCCGGCGCTTCCCCGACCCGGTGCATCTGCGCATCGAGGCCGTCCCCGAGTACGCCTACGCCGACGACCGCGAGCGGGTGCGCTCGCTCGCCGAACGGGCGGGCCGGCTGCGGGAGTCGGTGCTGGAGAAGGACGCGTTGATCGACCGGGACGCGGTGTGGGAGCTGAAGCGGGAAGCCCTGGAGCTGGTGGGGGAGGTCCCTCTCGGCCCCGGCAGGCGCGCCGCCTACTGCGACTACCTCGCCGAAGAGGGCGAGGCCCTGGAGGACCACGCCACCTGGTGTGCGCTGGCCGAGGTGCACGGACCCGAGTGGCACACCTGGCCGGACGGTCTGCGGGACCCCCGGTCGTCCGAGACCGCCCGTGCGCGCCGGGAGTTGATGCACCGCGTCGACTTCCACTCCCGTCTCGCCTGGCTCACCGACGCCCAGCTGGTCGCCGCGCAGCGCACCGCGCGGGAGGCGGGCATGCCGGTGGGGATCGTGCACGACCTCGCGGTCGGCGTGCATCCCGGGGGCGCCGACGCCTGGGCGCAACAGCGGTACTTCGCCGCCGGGATGTCCGTGGGCGCCCCACCGGACGCCTTCAACTCCCGCGGCCAGGACTGGGGGCTGCCGCCCTGGCGCCCGGACCGGCTGGCCGAGTCCGGGTACGCGCCGTTCCGTGGGCTGCTGCGCGGCCTGTTCCGCTACGCGGGCGCGCTCCGCATCGACCACGTGATGGGCCTGTTCCGGCTGTGGTGGGTGCCGGTGGGGCTGCCGCCGACGGAGGGGACGTACGTCCGCTACGACGCCGAGGCCATGCTCGCGGTACTGGTGCTGGAGGCCTCGCGGGCCGGGGCGACGGTGATCGGCGAGGACCTGGGGACGGTCGAGGCCGGCGTCCGCGAAACGCTGCGCGAGCGGGGGGTGTTCGGCACGTCGGTGCTGTGGTTCGAGCGGGACTGGGAGGGCGACGGCCGCCCGCTGCCCCCGGACAGCTGGCGCGCCGACTGCCTGGCCACCGCCACCACCCACGACCTGCCGCCCACCGCGGCCCGGCTCACCGGCGAACACGTGGAACTCCGCCACCGGCTCGGCCTCCTCGGCGCCCCTGTGGACACGGAACGCGCGGAGGCCGCCGCCGACACGGGGGAGTGGCTCGCGCTCCTCACCCGGCTCGGCCTGCTGCGGGGCACCGGGGGTGGCCTCGGCGCGGGCGAGGAGGAGGCCGAGGTCCAGGCCGTCCACCGTTACCTGCTGCGCACGCCTGCCCGGATGATCGGCGTGTGGCTGCCGGACGGGGTGGGGGACCGCCGGCCGCAGAACCTGCCGGGGACGTGGGACGAGTACCCGAACTGGCGGCTGCCGATCGCCGACGCGGCCGGGCGGCCCGTGACGTTGGAGGCGCTGGCTTCCTCGACGCGGCTGCGGTCGCTGGTGGAGGTCCTGCGGGGGGAGGGGAGCGACGCCCGGCGGGGGGACGAGGGGCGTTCGTGAGCGGCCGGGGGGGCGTGCGGGTACGCGGCGGGGCGTGGCTGAGTGCCCTTCCGCCGCGGGCCCCGGCCCCTTACGGCACCCCGGACGAGCGGCCGCCCCAGGGGTTCGGTACTTTTGGCACCGTGGACAAGAAGAACGCCCTGCGCGCCGGCGCCCTGGCTGCCGGTACGACGCTGATGATGCTGCTCATGTCGTCCCCCGCGCTCGCGCTGACGCGTGACGACGGCGACGACCCCGGCACGGGCCTGAGCGTCATCGAGACGCTGGGCTGGTTCGTGTTCGCCCCGATCGTGATCTTCGGAGTGATCGCGGGCCTGGTCATGGTCCTGGACAAGTCCCACAAGAAGCACGACACGACCAGCTCCAACATCACGACCCGGGCCGACGCGAAGGCCTGACCGCGAGCTTCGCCGGAGCCCGTCAAGCGGGGGTTCTACGGTTGGTCCTCGTCCGTCCCCGCCAGCAGCTTCCGCAGCAGGTCGGCCAGTTGGTCGCCCTGCTCGGGGGTGAGGGCCGTGAGGGCCTGCGTCTGGACGGAGAGGCCCGTGCCCAACGCCTCCTCGACGAGGTGAAGGCCCTGTTCGGTGAGGGTGACCTGGAGGGCGCGGCGGTCGTGGGGGTCGGGCGAGCGGCGTAGCAGGCCGGCGCGCTCCAGTTTGTCGAGGCGCCCGGTCATGCCGCCGGTGGTCAGCATCAGGGTGGCCGAGAGCCGACGGGGCGAGAGGGTGTACGGCTCGCCGGAGCGGCGCAGGGCGGCCAGGACGTCGAACTCGCCGCGTGAGACGCCGAAGCGTGCGTACGCCTTCTCCATCCGGTCGTCCATCGTCCGCGACAGGCGGTGGATGCGACCGAAGACCTCCATCGCCCTGGTGTCCAGGTCGGGCCGTACGGCGGCCCACTGGCCGACGATCGCGTCGTCCGGGTCTCCGGCGGAGGGGTCGGGGTGCGGGGTCATGCGGGGAGTATCGGCGCGGGGGTTCGACGGCCGCAAGAAGGTGGCCCGAAGGTAAGTTGCCCGGCGCTGAGCGGATGCTGCGGCAGCATCATTCAGATTCGCTGAATGGAATCGTCCTGCTCGCCTCGCTGCTCGGCGGCACCCTCTACAACCCCTGTCATGGGTGGGGCGCTGGTGGCGGAAGGGGGCCGAGGCAGGGGCCGCGGGGACTGTGCTCAGCGCGTTGCGGGAGGTCGCGGCCGGATTCGAGTGACGGCGCGCGGCGCCGGGGACGGGCTCGGCTCCCGGACCATGAACACGTCCACCGAATCCTGGGTCCGCGCCGTGAACCCGTGGGGTCGGAACGGTCCAGCAGGGCGCGCAGTACGGCCCCGCCGATCCGGCGCCCTGGAGGCGCGGGGTCAGGTAGAAGTGCTCCAGCCAGTGGGCGTCCTCGGCCGGCCGCAGGGACACGCAGCCCGCGAACGCGCCGCCCACCTCGATCACCCAGGTGTGCTCCGGCACGAACCCGTCCCGCAGCCGCTGCCGTACCCGCCGCTCGTCGTACCGTCCGAGCCGCAACAGATCCGCCCGCAGCACCACGGCCCGCAACTCGGCCACCGCATCCACGTCCGCCGCCGACGCCGGCCGCAGCTCCCAGTCCCCCATGATCGCCGGGCTGTCCGAGCGCACGACGGGGGGCGCCCCCCGAGCCGAGCTCGTGGGACGCCCCCCGGGAGCGGAGGGTCGGTCTAGCCCTGGGCCGCCGCGTCCGCGGCCTGCGCCCGCAGGGCGCGTTCGATGCCCGCGCGGGACTCCGACACCAGCCGCCTCAGCGCCGCGCCCGGCTCCGCGGCCGACAGCCACGCGTCGGTCTTCGCGAGGGTCTCCTCGGAGACCTGCACCGCCGGGTACAGCCCGACCGCGATCTGCTGGGCCATCTCGTGGGAGCGGGAGTCCCAGACGGTCTTCAGCGACTCGAAGTACCTGTCGGTGTACTGCGCGAGCAGCTCCCGCTGGTCGGTCTGGACGAAGCCCCCGATGACGGCTTCCTGCACGGCGTTCGGCAGCTTGTCGGACTCGACGACCGACGCCCACGCCTCCGCCTTGGCCTCCGGCGTCGGGCGGGCGGCACGGGCGGTGGCGGCGTGGCGCTCACCCGCCGCCGTCCTGTCGCGCTCGTACTCGCCCGCGATCTCCGCCTCGTCGAAGCGGCCCACGGCCGCGAGCCGCTGGACGAACGCCCAGCGCAGCTCCGTGTCGACGACCAGCCCCTGCACCGTCTGGGAGCCGTCGAGGAGCGCCTCCAGCAGATCCAGCTGCTCCGGGGTGCGCGCGGTCGCCGCGAAGGCGCGCGCCCAGGCCAGCTGGTGGTCGCTGCCCGCCTCGGCGGCGCGCAGGTGCGCCAGCGTGGCGTCCGTCCAGCGGGTCAGCAGCGTCTCGCGCGCGGCCGGGTCGGCGTACAGGTCGATCGCCAGCTTCACCTGCCGCTGCAGCGACTGCACCACGCCGATGTCCGACTCCTTGCCGATGCCGGACAGGACGAGGGCGAGGTAGTCGCGGGTGGCGAGTTCCGCGTCGCGCGTCATGTCCCACGCCGACGCCCAGCACAGCGCCCGCGGCAGCGACGACTCGAAGTCGCCCAGGTGGTCGGTGACGAAGGCCAGCGACCGCTCGTCGAGGCGGACCTTGGCGTACGACAGGTCGTCGTCGTTCAGCAGCACGACGTCCGGCCGCGCGCGGCCCACCAGCTGCGGTACGGCCGTCAGGTCGCCGTCGACGTCCAGCTCGACGCGCTCCTCGCGGACCAGCTTCCCCGCGTCGTGGTCCATCGAGTACAGGCCGACCGCGACCCGGTGCGGACGCAGCGTCGGCTCGCCCTTCGCGCCGGCGGGCAGCGCGGGCGCCTCCTGGCGGATCGCGAAGGACGTGATGACACCGTCCGCGTCCGTCTCGATCTCGGGACGCAGGATGTTGATCCCGGCCGTCTCCAGCCACTTGCGCGACCAGGTCTTCAGGTCCCGCCCGGAGGTCTCCTCCAGGGCGGTCAGCAGGTCGCTCAGGCGGGTGTTTCCGTACGCGTGCCGCTTGAAGTAGGCCTGCACGCCGCGGAAGAACTCGTCCTCACCGACGTACGCGACGAGCTGCTTCAGCACGGACGCGCCCTTGGCGTACGTGATGCCGTCGAAGTTGACCAGCACGTCGTCCAGGTCGCCGATCTCGGCCATGATCGGGTGCGTCGACGGCAGCTGGTCCTGGCGGTACGCCCAGGTCTTCATGGAGTTGGCGAACGTCGTCCACGCGTGCGGCCAGCGCGACTCGGGCGCGGCGGCCTGGCAGGCGATGGACGTGTACGTGGCGAACGACTCGTTCAGCCACAGGTCGTTCCACCATTCCATGGTGACCAGGTCGCCGAACCACATGTGGGCCAGCTCGTGCAGAATGGTCTCGGCGCGCACCTCGTACGCCGCGTCCGTCACCTTCGAGCGGAAGACGTACTGGTCGCGGATGGTCACCGCGCCCGCGTTCTCCATCGCGCCCGCGTTGAACTCCGGCACGAAGAGCTGGTCGTACTTCTCGAACGGGTAGGCGTAGTCGAACTTCTGCTGGAACCAGTCGAAGCCCTGCCGCGTCACCTCGAAGATCGCGTCCGAGTCGAGGTACTCGGCGAGCGACGGCCGGCAGTAGATGCCGAGCGGGACGGACTGGCCGTCCTTCTCGTAGACGCTGTGCACGCTGTGGTACGGACCGACGATCAGGGCCGTGATGTACGTCGAGATGCGCGGCGTCGGCGCGAAGACCCAGACGCTGTCCTGGGGCTCCGGCGTGGGCGAGTTGGAGATGACGGTCCAGCCCTCGGGCGCCCGCACGGTGAACTGGAAGGTCGCCTTCAGGTCGGGCTGCTCGAAGGACGCGAAGACGCGGCGGGCGTCCGGCACCTCGAACTGGGTGTAGAGGTACGCCTGGTCGTCGACCGGGTCCACGAACTTGTGCAGGCCCTCGCCGGTGTTGGTGTACGCGCAGTCGGCGGCGACGCGCAGCACGTTCCGGCCCTCCAGCAGACCGGTCAGGGCGATCCGCGAGTCCTTGAAGACCGCGTCGGCGTCGAGCGGGTCACCGTTGAGCGTGATCTCGTGGACCGTCGGCGCCACCAGGTCGATGAAGGACTCGGCCCCGTTCTCGACGACGTCGAACCGGACGGTGGTCACGGACCGGAAGGTGCCGCCCTCCTGCGCCCCGGACAGGTCGAGATCGATCTCGTACGAGTCAACGGTGAGCAGCTTCGCCCGCTGCTGCGCCTCTTCGCGAGTCAGGTTTGTGCCAGGCACGCGGTCATCTCCTCGTTATGTGTCGGTTGCGCCATCCTTCCACGCGACCTGCGCGGATGGCGATGTCCGTTTCCCGCCGGTGGGCGGGGCGGCGACGCGCGAACCTGGGTTCATGACGACGTACTTCGCACGCGCCATCGAAGAACCGGTCCTCGAGGAGCTGCGTGCCGCCGACGACGCGGGACGCGGGACGGTCGCCGTGACGGACGAGGAGGGCGGGGCGCCGCTGCGCTGCTGTCTGCGCCGCAGCGCGCCCGGCGAGAGGATCGCCCTGGTCTCCTACGCGCCGCTGCGCCGCTGGGCGGCGGCCACCGGCGCCGATCCGGGGGCGTACGACGAACAGGGCCCCGTCTTCATCCATGCGGAGGAATGCGGGGGGCCGCGGGGCGACGGCCTGCCCTTCACGAACGCGCACCGCACGCTGCGCCGCTACTCGGACGAAGGGCGCCTCCTGGGCGGCCGCCTGGTCGAGGACGACTTCGAGGCGGCGCTCACGAACGCGTTCGACGACCCGGAGGTGGCACTCGTCCACGTCCGGGCCGTCGAGTACGGCTGCTTCCTCTACGAGGTCCGCAGGAACCGGCAGGCGGTGGTATCCGGGGGCTAGTCCGCCGCCTTGGTGGACAGCTCGGCCGCCACCAGCTCCGCGATCTGTACCGCGTTCAGCGCCGCGCCCTTGCGCAGGTTGTCGCTGGAGACGAACAGGGCGATGCCGTGGTCCACGGTCTCGTCCTGGCGGATGCGGCCCACGTACGAGGGGTCCTGACCGGCGGCCTGGAGCGGGGTCGGGACCTCCGCCAGGGCCACGCCGGGGGCGCCGGCGAGCAGCTCCTTGGCGCGCTCGGCGCTGATCGGGCGGGCGAAGCGGGCGTTGATCTGGAGCGAGTGGCCGGTGAAGACCGGGACGCGGACACAGGTGCCGGAGACCTTCAGCCCGGGGATCTCCAGGATCTTGCGGGACTCGTTGCGGAGCTTCTGCTCCTCGTCGGTCTCGTTCAGGCCGTCCTCCACGACCGAGCCGGCCATCGGCAGCACGTTGTACGCGATCGGCGCCACGTACTTGCCCGGCGCCGGGAACTGCGCCGCGGAGCCGTCGTGCGTCAGCTTCGGCGCGTCCTCGCCGACCTTCTTGACCTGCTCGAACAGCTCGTCCACACCGGCGAGACCGGAGCCGGACACCGCCTGGTAGGTGGCGACGACGAGCGCTTGGAGACCCGCCTCCTCGTGCAGCGGCTTCAGCACCGGCATCGCGGCCATCGTCGTGCAGTTCGGGTTGGCGATGATGCCCTTGGGGCGGCTCGCGATCGCGTGCGGGTTCACCTCGGACACCACCAGGGGCACCTCGGGGTCCCGGCGCCAGGCGGAGGAGTTGTCGATCACGACCGCGCCCTGCCCGGCGACCTTCTCGGCCAGCGCCTTGGAGGTCGAGCCGCCCGCGGAGAACAGGACGATGTCCAGGCCGGTGTAGTCGGCCGTGGCGGCGTCCTCCACCGTCACGCCGTCCAGGACCGTCCCCGCCGAGCGCGCCGAGGCGAACAGCCGCAGCTCCGTCACCGGGAAGTCGCGCTCCGTGAGGATCCTGCGCATGACCGTGCCGACCTGACCGGTGGCTCCGACGATTCCGACCCTCACGACGACTCCTTTGCGTGGTTTGCGGGTGCCCCTGCCCTGACCGGGGCCTTTCCATCATGCGGGGCACCTGGGCCCCTGTGTCCAATCCTTTGGGCTTGTGCCCGCCTGGTGGGACAGGGCCTCTATGACCTACGCCACTGATTCCTGCCCCGAAACCCGGTCGAACGTTTCGGCTCGTCCGGGCGTCTTAGGGGAAACGCGGCAAGGAGAGGGGTGGCTGTGCTGCGCGGAAGAGCGCGCCGCGGCCAGGGGGGCGACGGGCGCGGTGATGTCGGCGATCCCTTGGACGCGGCCCAGGAGCGCCGGGTGCGGGCGGTGCTCGCGCTGGGCGGAGTGCCGCAGACGGACCTGTTGGACGGGGTGCAGCAGGTACGGCTGCGGCTGCTGGAGCGGGCCGCGAGCGGCCGTGAGGCACCGCGTGACGTATCGGCCTGGGCGGCGGTCGTCGCCTCCAACCTCGCCATGGACTGGCACCGCGCCAAGCGACGGCAGGAGCGGATCGGGGAACGCCTGGCCTCGCTGCGCCAGCTGGAGCACCCCTCCGGGGAGGACACCAGCCTGCTGTCCCTCGCGGTCGCCCAGGGCCTGGACGAACTGCCCGACGCCCAGCGTCAGGTCCTGGTCCTGAGGTTCTACGCCGACCTGCCGGTGCGTTCCATCGCCGAGGAGCTCGGCGTCCCGGAGGGCACGGTCAAGAGCAGGCTGCACACGGCGGTCCGGGCGCTGCGCGCCCGCCTGCACGAGGACGAGGTGGTGTGACGTGACCGTCGAACACGGCGGCTACGACGGCCGCGGCGACGGGTCCGCCCGCGTGGACCCGCTGATGGCCGTCCTCACGGACGAGCCGCTGACCGACGCGGCCCGCGCCGACACCGCCTTCATGGCCGAGCACCGGTCGGCGGCTGCGGACGTGGCGCTGCTGCGCGAACAGCTGGGCATCCTCGGCGCGGCGCTGACGCAGGAACCGGAGCGACCCGCGAAAGCCCCGGCCCCCGTCGGGGTGCGCCCGCAGCGCCGCCGCTTGCCGGCCCTCGCCCTCGGCGCGGTCGGGGTCGCCGCCGCCGGGGCGATGGTGGCGGGCCTGGGCTGGCTGCTCGTCGAGGCAGGCGGCAGGGCTGCGGAGACGTCCGGGGCGAGCGCCGACAGCGCCCAGTCCGACTCCAAGACCGTGGGCCCGCTCGGCTCCGTCGAGTACCTCGCCTGCACCCGTCTGGTCGCCGAGGGCGAGGTGACGAGGACCTGGCCGGTCCCCGGCACCGGCCAGGAACGCGTCACGCTCGACGTGACCCGCTCCCACAAACCGGCGAAGAGCCCGGGCGAGGTCACGTTCGTGATCCCCACCAGCGCCGGCCTCGACGAGGGGGTGGAGGTCCTCGTCGCCGTCCGCCGGGGCGCCGCGTCCCCCGACTTCTGGCTGGTCGGCCAGGACGCGATCGCCGGCCAGCGCCCGCTGCTCACCGAGACGCTGTCACGGGCCGGCACCACACCCTGCGAGCAGGAGGAGTAGAAGAAGGGGCGGGCGCCCGCACGGACGCCCGCCCCTCAGCCGTACCGACGACTTACGGCGTGACCTTCTCGATCTTCACGTTGCCGATGCCCGCGGCGGTACCGCGCGCGTTGACCAGCCGCACCTGGCCGAAGAACTCACGTCCCTCGGGCGCGGCCGCGGCGGCGACGACGTTGCCGGAGACGGTCGCCGAGGCGCCCGTGCCGAGCTTCACCGGCGCCGAGCCCTCCACGCTCACGCTGCCGAGGGCGGCGGAGAAGAAGACGTCCCGGTAGTCGTACGCGGTGGAGCCGGCCGGCACGGCGTAGCCGACGACCTCGACGGTGTACGTGCCGGCCTTCGGGGACGCGATGGAAACCGCTTCCTCGGAGTCGCCGTCGGCGGCCTGGCCGACGACCGCGCCGGTGCCGTCGTAGACCGTCAGGTCCAGGTCGGCCCCCGCGTCCGAGACGCCGCCGATGGCGACGTCCAGCGAGGTGGCGCCCGCGGGCACCTCGACCGTGCTGGTCTGCGTCTCACCCTGCTCGATCGTCGGGCGGTCGGTCCTGGACGAGCCGAGCGGGCCGCCGACCAGCTTGCCGTCGATCGCGGCGTAGCCGTTGGTCACCTTCCAGGAGGCGGCGGCCGGCACGCCGACCTTGGCCTCGGGCACGGTCACGGTCTCCGGGTCGAAGGCCGCGCCGAGCACGGTGACATCCAGCTTGTACGGGTTGTCGAGCAGCGGCGACGTACGGCGCGACTCGACCTCGATCTCCCAGACGCCAGGCTGCGGGTCGGCGTACGCACGCACGTCCGGCCGGCAGGTGTTGGCCGGGTTCTCGTAGTTCGGGTAGCAGTTGATCGTCGACGTCGGGTCGGACGGGACGCCGTACGGGTGGATGGCGATGAACCGGGTCTGGCTCTTGTCCTTCAGCCCGCCGAGCGCGACCTCCAGCGACTTGGCGCCCTCGGGCACGGTCACGAAGTAGGAGGTGCTGCTGTTGCGCTGCACCGAACCGGACGCGGTGTAGCCGTACTTCAGCGGCTGCGCGACGACGACCGTGTTGAGGACCAGCTTGTCGATGCCCTCGGTGCGCGGGTCGTCGAGCTCCAGGATCGCGCTCTTGAGCCCGGCGGACTTCGGCGCCGCCTGCACCTTGACGGTGACCGGCTGGTTCAGCGGGAGCTTCACCTCGTCGGAACCGGCGATGCGGAAGGTGCCGCCCGTGTTGTTCTCGAAGTGCAGCTCGTGCCGGACCGCCCTGTCGGGGCCGGACGTACGGGTGATGGTGACGTCGTACGTCTTCTTCTGGCCGGCCTTCAGGCCGCCCTCACGGTCGTAGAGGCCCGTGCCGTAGCCGGGGGTCTTGAGGAACTGGTCGATCGCGGTGTCGACCGGCGCCTTGACCTCGTACGTGTGCGCGGTGGCGTCGTCGCGGATCGAGTCCCAGGCGTCCCCGATGTTCATCAGGCCCGCGCCCTCCTCGTACGCCTGCACACCCTTGATGTGGTCGGCGGTCGAGGTCAGCGCCGTGCGCAGGGTCGCCGGGGTGAGGTCGATGCCCGTCTGCTTCGCGGCGGACAGCAGCAGCGCGGCCGCCCCGGTCGCCTGCGGCGAGGCCATCGAGGTGCCCTGGAGCATGGAGTAACCGGGCGGCAGGCTGTAGCCGGCCTCGGCGACCGGGCCGCCGGGCGACCAGGTCTGCGTGGTGTTGATCGCGGCGCCGGGCGCGGAGAGCGTCGGCGTGAAGCCGCCGTCCTCACGCGGGCCGCGCGAGGAGAACGGCATCATGGCGTACCGCTTCTCCACCTTCGAGCCGTAGTTGGCGGCCCAGGTCTCCCTGGAGACGGTCGCGCCTACCGAGATCACCTTGTCGGCGAGGGACGGGTCGCCGATGGTGTTGGCGCCGGGGCCGGAGTTGCCCGCGGAGATCACCAGCTGGACGCCGTACTCGTCGATCAGGCGCGTGTACAGCTCGGCGCGCGCGTTGTTGCCGTCGTTCAGCGCCGGAAGGCCGCCGATCGACATGTTGACGATGTCGACGCCCCGGTTGACGACCAGGTCGATCATGCCCTCGGTGAGCGCCACGTTGGTGCAGCCGCCCGACCAGGTGCAGGCCCGGGAGGAGACCAGCTTGGCGCCGGGGGCGGCGCCGTTCATCCGGCCGCCGAACAGGCCGTTGGCGGCGGTGATGCCGGCCACGTGCGAGCCGTGCGAGCCCTCGATGACGCCGATGCTGACGTAGTCGGCCTTGGCGCCGGCCGCGTTGTAGACGACGTCCTTGCGGATCTCGACGACGAACGGGATCCGCTCGGCGATCGCGGTCGCCGGGTCGTCCGTGCCGAACCAGCCGATCTGGAAGCCGTCCTTGTAGGGCTTCATCGCGGCCTCGTCGGTGAAGTCGAGGTCGTCGTCCAGGTCGACGCGCGCGGTGCCGGAGGCGGCGTCGTACAGGACGCCCCAGACGTCCGTGGTGTCGCCGTCGCGGTTCAGGTCACCGGCCATGTCGCCACCGGTGGTGGCGGACTCGGAGAAGTAGTTGAACTTGTACGAGCCCTCGGGCGCCTTGAACGTCTCGGTGCCGAGCGTGGGCGTGGTGATGGCGAAGGTCGGGCCGCTGACCGCGGTGGTCATCCGGCGCCAGGTCCCGTCGGCGTCGACGACCGGGTCCGTGGCGGTCACCCAGTCGACGATCTTCCGCTCACCGGTCGTGGTCTTCTGCAGCGCCGGATGGCCGAGGTCCACGCCCGAGTCGAGGATGCCGATGGTGACGCCGCGGCCGTCCGCCTTCGGGTGGTCCTCGACGAAGTCGACGGCGCCGGTCTCGAAGGACGGGTTGTACGGGTTCTCGGCCGGGGTGTTCTTCCCGGGCGCGGGATAGTTGCCGGCGGCGTCGCCGCCGTGCGCGCCGCCCGCGTTCGGCCGCGGGTCGTCCAGGGGTATCTCCTCGCGCAGGTCGATGCCGTGCACGGAGGACAGCTTGGTGGCGGCGGCGATGGCCGCGTCCGCCTTGCCGGTGGGCACGGTGGCCCGGACGTAGCCCAGCTTGTCGTACGTACGGCCCACGAGACCGCCGTCGACCGAGTCGAGCTGCTCGGCGACCTGCTCGGTCCGGCCGGGCGCGGTGGCCACCATCATGGTGACGCTCTTGGCGCCGTCGGCCTTGGCCTCGGCGAGCAGCTCCGCGTCGCCGGAACCGAGCTTCTCGTGCGCGGACTTCGCGCCGGGGTCGGCGGCCGCGGGCGCCTGGTCCGCGGCGAGCGCCACGGGTATCGGCCCGGCCGCGGCCAGCGCGGCGACGAGGCCGGCGGCCACGGCGATCCGGGCCACGCGTCTCGCGCCCGGTATCGGTTCGCTCTGGGGGGTGAGGGTCATCGGCATCCCTTGTTGGTTAAGGATC
>NZ_JBFBJT010000175.1:0-13176 GCF_040686175.1 Streptomyces sp. NPDC086077
GGATCCGCGCCCACGGCCCGCTCGCCGAGGTCCGCGGCGACGCCCCCACGCTTCAGCAGGCCTTCCTCGAACTCGTCGGCGCCCACGACCGCGACTCACTGGGCGCGCACTTGTTTTACACGTGCTGTCCAGGAACAGCACGCCCCGGTGCGACAGCGACACGGCGCCGGGCCGGGCGACGCCGGCGCCGCCGCCGACGAGCGCCTGCATGGTGGCCGAGTGGTGCGGGGCGCAGTAGGGGGCGATGTCGATCAGCGGCTTGCCGGGCGGCAGCAGTCCGGCGACCGAGTGCACCGCCGTGACCTCGAGGGACTCATCCCGGGTGAGCCGGGGCAGAATCCCGGGCAGCCGCTCGGCGAGCATCGTCTTGCCGGCGCCGGGCGGGCCCTCCAGGAACAGGTGGTGCCCGCCGGCCGCGGCGACCTCCACCGCCGTACGCGCCGAGATCTGACCCACGACGTCGGCCAGGTCGTGCCCGTGGTCGTGCTGGGCGGCTCCGACGCTGTGCATGCCCGTGGCCGAGCCCGCGCCGGGCACGCGCAGCCCGGCCAGCAGCGGATCGGGGCGGCCGTGTGCGTCGGGCTCCTCCTCCGGCACGGGCTCGTCCGCCAGGACGGCGATCAGCTGACGCAGGCTGCGGACTCCCAGCACGGACACCCCGGGGACGAGAGCCGCCTCGGCGGCCGCGCACTCGGGTACGACCACCTGCTCGTAGCCCGCGTCCGCCGCGGCCAGCACGGCCGGCAGGATGCCGCGCACCGGCCGCACCCGTCCGTCCAGGCCGAGCTCCCCGATCATCACGATGTCGGCGAGCACCCGAGGGTCGATCCGCTCGTCGGCCGCCAGCACCGCACAGGCGACGGCCAGGTCGAAACCGCTGCCGGCCTTCGGCACGGACGCCGGGCTGAGCCCGACCGTGAGCTTCTTCTGCGGCCACTGGGCGCCGGAGTTCACGACGGCCGCCCGCACCCGGTCGCGGCTCTCGGTCAGGCTCTTGTCGGGCAGCCCCACCAGCGTGAACGCGGCGACGCCCGGTTCCAGGTCGGCCTGGACCTCCACCACCACGCCCTCGACGCCGACCAGGGCGACGGAGCACGTACGCGCGAAGCCCATCTCAGGACACCCCCCGCGCGTGCTCGACGACGGGCGCGCCACGATTGGGCAGGACGGCGCCGATCAGGTCGATGCGGACGCCTCCGGGTGGGGCGCCGCCATGGGTGTGGATCCACTGCTCGGCGAGAGCGCGCAGGCGCTCGGCCTTGTCCGGCGGGACGGCGGCCATCGGATGCTGGAAGCGGCCGGCCCTGCGGGTCTTCACCTCGCAGACGACCAGGACGTCCCCGTCCCGCGCCACGATGTCGATCTCGCCGGTCCTGCCACAGCGCCAGTTGCGCCCCAGGACCGTCATACCGGCCGCCACCAGCCGCCGGGCGGCCAGTTCCTCGCCGTACCTGCCGAGTGCCTCTCGTGCGTTCATGTCGGCACCTCCTTGGGCGCCAACGGTCACGCATCCACCACCACGAAGTGGATCTTGGTGGGCTACTCGGCGGTTGTGGACAACTTCGCCACCCACACGAGCGACGCAGGCGGACCGGCCCGGGAATTCATCATCCGCCCGGCAGTTCGAGGTCGCTCTTGTTCAGCTCCTCGATGTTCACGTCCTTGAACGTGAGGACGCGCACCTGCTTCACGAACCGAGCCGGTCGGTACATGTCCCAGACCCAGGCGTCCGCCATGGACACTTCGAAGAACACCTCACCCTGGACCGAGTGCACCTGCATCTCGTAGTCGTTGGTCAGGTAGAAACGCCGCTCGGTCTCGATCACATATTTGAACAGACCGACGACATCGCGGTACTCCCGGTAGAGCTTGAGCTCCATCTCGGTCTCGTACTTTTCGAGGTCCTCGGCGCTCATGGCATGTTCCCCTTCAGCCGTGCGATCCCACCATTGTGCGCCAGTCCCGGGAGCCCCTAGACGATTTCCGTGTCCAGGATCTCCGGCTTGGCGGGGGGACCTTCGTCGAGCAGCCTGCGCAGCAGCTCGGCGAGTCTGGTCGGATACACCGTCTCATGAGCCCGGGTCAGATCCTCACAGGTCCACCACCGGGCCCCCACGACACTGCGTCGCTCCAACTCGGTGAGCGCGACCGCCTCCGTCGCCGTCTGGGTGGTGCGGGCCAGGTAGTACCACTCGTCCTGGTCCCAGCGCCGCCCGGCGAACGGGAAGGAGCACAGCCGTCGCCACAGCACCGGACCGAGCTGGACCTCCGTGATTCCGGTCTCCTCCGCGAGTTCCCGCAGTGCGGCCTCCTCACGGGTCTCCGTGCCCTCCAGTCCGCCGCCCGGCGTGAACCACCAGTCGTCCGCCGGATCGTCCGGCTCGTGGCCGTGCAGCAGCAGGATCCGGTCGTCGGGATCGAGCAGCACGACCCTGGCCACCTTGCGGGCGCGGCCGCCGTCGATCTCGTACCCCTCCGTCGCCTCAGCGGGCACCGGCGGGCTCCGTCCGCTTCCGCGGCCCCAGCACCTTCGCGACCGGTCCGTACGCACCGCCTCCGAGCACCAGCACCGCGCCTGCGACGATCATGATGCCCATCGTCCGCAGCGGGCCCGGCGAGGAGAGGCTGCCGAGGGCCTCGAAACCGGTGGGGCGTGCCAGCATGCCGTCCAGGGGGAAGACGACGGCGTCCACCCGGGCGGAGATGTCGTCGCGCGCCACGGTGCCGCTCGCGGCGTCCGTGAGGTGAGCGGTGGAGTCCAGGGAGCCCTGCCGCTCGTCACCGAGCAGGAACAGGCGTCCCTCGGGCACGTTCACCGTGAAGTTCATGTCCTCGGCCGGCTGTCCCTCGGTTAGGTACGGTTCTTCGATCGCCTTGCCGTTCACGGTGAGCCTGCCGTTCCGGCAACAGGACACCCGGTCCCCGCCGACGGCCACCACCCGCTTGATCAGCGGCGCGTCACCCCAGGTCGCGTCCTTGAACACGACGACGTCACCGCGGCGCACCTCACCGCCGTCGACGCGCTGCGCCAGCACCCGGTCACCCGCGTCGATGGTCGGCGTCATGGAGCCGGTGGGCACGGTGTAGGGCAGATAGGTCACCGCCGCCCAGCCGAAGCCGCCCAGGAACAGCACAAGGCCCAGCGCGACCGCCAGCCCGGACAACCGCTGTCCGGTCCGGCCACCCGCCGGGCCCCTGCTCGTTCCACCGCTGTGCGGTGCCGTACGTGTCGCGCTCTCGCCACCCATGGATCCGCACCCTACCCGGCGGTACCAGACCCGGTCAGCCCTGCATTCCGCCCGGCCCGGCAGCTCCACGAGGACTTCACGCCCCCGGAGGCCGGAAGCGGGATCAGACGGCCGTCCGACGGCGGCGCCACAGCGCCACCGGCACGACCCCGGCGAGGGCCAGCGCGTTCGGGACACCGGTGAGGGCCGTGGCGGCGGACGGCTGATCGTTCAGGCCGGGCTGGTCGAAGGTGTCCGGCACGGGGAGGGTGCCCCAGCGGTTGATCGGCCAGGCCTTCACGATGGCGCGTCCGACGACCTTGTCGACCGGGACCATGCCCTTGTTGGCGTCGCCCTGGTTGTAGCGCGAGTCCCGGGAGTTCTGCCGGTGGTCGCCCATGACCCAGATGAAGCCCTCGGGGACCTTCACCTTGAACTGGCCGCCCTGGTCGTCCTGGCTGCACGGCGTGTTGCCGGGGTAGACGTACGGCTCGTCCAGCGCCTTGCCGTTGACCTTCAACGGGCCCGTGCCGTTGCACTCGACGGTGTCGCCTCCGACGCCGATCACGCGCTTGATGAGGTCCTTCTCCTCGGCGGACGGCATCAGGCCGATCCAGCTGAGGAACGTCTGCAGGGCGTTCGGGTCCGCCGTGGGCTCACCCGCGAGCCAGTTGTCGGGGTCGTGGAAGACGACGACCTCGCCGCGGTCGGGCTCGGAGCCGAACCACGGGGTGAGCTTGTCGACGAGGACGCGGTCGCCCTCCTGCAGGGTGTTCTGCATCGAGTCTGAGGGGATGGAGAACGCCTGCACCAGGAACGTCTTGATCAGCAGCGCCAGCACCAGCGCGACGCCGATCAGGATCGGCAACTCCTTCCAGAAGGAGCGCTGCTTCTTCGGCTGCTTGGGGTCGGGCCCTTCCGGCCCGTGCTCCCCGGTCTGGCTCTGTTCGTCCGTCACCGTGCCGTCCTCGGCCCTTCGGCCATCATTCCCGGAGTTCACAGCGCGGGCCGCGGCCTGGGGGCCCGCTTCCACGGGGCGTCCGCGGTGCTCCTCGCCGTCGTGTCCGGACCGTGCGCCAACCGCCACATCCCCCACGCCAACTCCTCACTCTGTGCCGCCGTCTGCGCCACACAAGACGCAGGCCCACCACTCCCATAACGAGCGGGAGTTCCGCAGGGGTCGGGAGGTGGATCGTTCCGTTCGGATCGTCGGGGGCAACCCTATGCGACGGCTGGGGGGCCGCGGTCGACCCGGCTGCCGAGTCGGACACGGAGGCGTAGGTATTCGGTTCGTTCAGCGTGGTCCAGTGGCCCAGTGGCCAGGCGATCACGACTGCCCGGCCGACGACCTCGTCCTCCGAGACGGTGCCGCCGTAGTCGGTGTCCTGGTGCGAGCGGGAGTCCGCGGAGTTGGAGCGGTGGTCGCCCATCACCCACAGCCGGCCCTGCGGGACCGTGATGTCGAACGGGGTCGCGGACGGCTCGTCGCCCGGGTTCAGATAGTCCTCGATCAGGGGAACGCCGTTGACCGTGACCCGCCCCTGCGTGTCACAGCACTGCACGCGGTCACCGCCGACGCCGACGACCCGCTTGATCAGGTCCTTCTCGTCCTCGGACGGCAGCAGGCCGATGAAGGTGAGCCCCTCCTTGACCTGCTTGACGACGACGGGGTCGTCCTTCTTCTGCGTGGGCTGCTCGTCCTGGAGCCAGCCGCCGGGGTCCTTGAACACCACGACGTCCCCGCGCTCCGGCTTGGTGCCGAACCACGGGGTGAGCTTGTCGACCAGGACCCGGTCGCCGATCTGGATCGTCTGCTCCATGGAGCCGGACGGGATCACGAACGCCTGGACCAGGAAGGTCTTCAGCACGAGCGCTATCAGCACGGCCACGCCGACCAGGAGCGGTATCTCCTTTATGGCGGACCGGCGCCGGCGCCGCTTGACCTTCCGCTGGAGCTTGCGCCGCTCGGCGCGGGTGCGCCCGCTTCCGGCCGCGGCGGCTGCCCGCCGGGTGCCGGTGGGCAGCAGGTTCTCGGCGGCACTGACGGGCGCACCGCGGGGCCTGCCACGGTTACCCATGTCCACCGTCCGCCGCGGGCACGCGCGCGTAGGCGCCGGTTCGCTCCAGGCGGGTGGCATGGCCGACGGGCCAGACGATCCAGTCCGCCCGGCCGATCACGCCGTCTACGGGGATCATGCCGCCGCCGGGGGAGCCGAGGTGGTCGCGTGAGTCGCTGGAGGCGCTGCGGTGGTCGCCGAGGACGAAGAGGGTGCCGTCGGGCACGACGACGTCGAAGGCCACCGTGGACGCGCCGTCGCCGGGGTACAGGAACGTCGACTCGTCGACGGACCGGCCGTTCACCTGGAGCCTCCCCTCCTTGTCGCAACAGACCACGTGATCTCCACCCACACCGACGACGCGTTTGACGTAGTCGGCGTTCCCGAAGTACCCGGTGCCGTCGAAGACGACCACCTCGCCACGTCGCGGCTGAGCACCGAAACGGTACGCCAACTTATTTACGAGTACGCGGTCGCCGATCCTCAATTCCCGCTCCATCGATCCACTGGGGATCCGGAACGGTTGCACCACGAAGGTGTTGAGCAGCAGCGCGAACACGAGGCAGACCAGCACGGACAGGGTGATCCGCCCGCCCGGGACCCACTCGGCCACCCGCGCCACCAACGCGGAACGCGACCGGCCCTCCGGCCCCCCTGTGTCCGAGGTCTCCTCGGGTGGGGAAGGGCGGGAGGAGCGGTCGCGCTCCGTCGGCTGTGCTTCGGTGTCCATCGGGGCCAGATGCTATCCGGCCCCGGACGGAACCCCGGGAGGCGCTCAGTTCTCGCGCTTCTCCTTGATCTTCGCCGCCTTGCCGCGCAGGTCGCGCAGGTAGTACAGCTTGGCGCGGCGGACGTCGCCCCTGGTGACGAGCTCGATCTTCTCCACGATCGGGGTGTGCACCGGGAAGGTGCGCTCGACGCCGACGGAGAAGGAGACCTTGCGGACCGTGAAGGTCTCGCGCACGCCGGAACCCTGGCGGCGGATCACCACGCCCTTGAACTGCTGCACACGGGAGCGGTTGCCCTCGATGACGCGGACGTGCACGTTGACGGTGTCACCCGGGCGGAAGGCCGGGACGTCGCTGCGCAGCGACGAGGCGTCGACGGTGTCGAGCAGGTGAGCCATTTCTTCTGCTTTCCTCGCTGATGCCACAGGTCATCAACGGAAACTAGGTTTCTGGTGAGAGAGCCGTGCGGGTCGGGGCGGGCGTCGTCTCCCCCTGTGGCAGGGGCGCACGCCGGACAAGCGCACAACAGCGGCCTATTCTTCCACGCCCTCGGTCCTGCGCCAAAATCGGCCGAACGGCTCGCCCTCGGGGTCCGGTGCCCAGCCCAGGATGGAGAGCATCTCGCGGTCCTTCTTGTCGAAGGCCTTGGGGTCACAACGCTCGATCAGGTCAGGCCGGTTGGCCGTCGTACGCCGCAGCGCCTCGTCGCGCCGCCAGCGGGCGATCTTGCCGTGGTGCCCGCTGAGCAGCACCTCCGGGATCCCGCGGTCCCGCCACTCGGGCGGCTTGGTGTAGACGGGCCCCTCCAGGAGGCTCGCCATGGCGCCGGGCGCGAAGGAGTCGTCCCGGTGCGACTCGGCATTGCCGAGGACGCCGGGCAGCAGCCGCGCCACGGCCTCGGTGACGACCAGAACGGCCGCCTCACCGCCGGCGAGGACGTAGTCGCCGATGGACACCTCGTACACCGGCATCCTGGTGGCGTACTCGTCGACGACCCGTCGGTCGATGCCCTCGTAGCGGGCCGGGGTGAAGATCAGCCAGGGGCGCTCGGAGAGCTCGACGGCGAGTTCCTGGGTGAAGGGGCGACCGCTGGGCGTGGGAACGATCAGGGCCGGACCGTGCGAGCCCGTCTCGTAGCCGTCGGCGAGGACGGAGTCGAGGGCGTCGCCCCAGGGGTCGGTCTTCATGACCATGCCGGGACCGCCGCCGTAGGGCGTGTCATCGACCGTGTTGTGCCGGTCGTACGTCCAGGAGCGCAGGTCGTGCACGTGCACCTGCAACTGGCCGCGCGCGCGTGCCTTGCCGACCAGGGAGACGTTCAGCGGGTCGAGGTACTCGGGGAAGATCGTGACGACGTCGAGCCGCATCAGGACTCGTCCCTGGACGAGGCGATGTCCGCGCGGTCGTCGATCAGGCCCGGCGGCGGGTCGATGACGGCCCGCTGCTCCTCCAGGTCGATCTCTGTGACGATCTCCGAGACGAACGGGATCATGACCTCGCTGCCGTCCGGGCGCTCCACGATGAACAGGTCCTGCGAGGGCAGGTGCGAGACCTCGGTGATCCGGCCGACCTCCACCCCGTCCGTGGTGACGACGTCGAGGTCCATCAGCTGGTGGTCGTAGTACTCGTCCTCGCCCTCGGGCAGTTCCTCCGGGTCGATCTCGGCGATCAGGAGGGTGTTGCGCAGGGCCTCGGCGCCGGTGCGGTCGCTCACACCCTCGAAGCGCAGCAGCAGACGGCCACTGTGCACACGGCCCGTCTCGATCGTCAGCGGCCCGGTGGAGGCCGGGTCGGTGGCGAGTACGGCGCCGGGCGCGAGCCTGAGTTCCGGCTCGTCGGTACGTACCTCGACGGTGACCTCGCCCTTGATGCCGTGGGCACGGCCGATCCGTGCGACTACCAGCTGCACTGTGCTTGTTCTCCTGTCGTACGACTACGGGCCGGGGACGGCCCACTGGCCCTCCCCGGCCCGAGCCGGTGCTGCGCTGCCTTGTGTCAGCGGACGTGGTCCACGTCGACGAGGTCGACACGGACACCGCGGCCGCCGATGGCGCCCACGACGGTGCGCAGGGCGCGCGCGGTGCGGCCGTTGCGGCCGATCACCTTACCGAGGTCGTCGGGGTGTACCCGGACCTCCAGCACACGCCCGCGACGCAGGTCGCGCGAGGCGACCTGCACATCGTCGGGGTTGTCGACGATGCCCTTCACGAGGTGCTCGAGAGCCTCCTCGAGCATGCTCAGGCCTCGGTGGACTCAGCCGCGGACTCGGCCGGGGCCTCGTCCTTCTTGTCGGCCTTCTTCTTCTGGGTGATGGCCTCACCCTTGCCCTCGTCGTCACCGCCGAGAGCCTCGAAGGACGGACGCGCGGCCTTCGGCTCCGCGACGAGCAGCGGCGCCGGGGCGGGCTCGCCCTTGAACTTCTGCCAGTCGCCGGTCTTCTTCAGAATGGCGAGCACGGGCTCGGTCGGCTGGGCGCCGACACCGAGCCAGTACGCCACACGCTCGGCGTCGACCTCGATCACCGACGGGTTGTACGTCGGGTGGTACTTGCCGATCTCCTCGATCGCACGGCCGTCACGGCGGGTGCGGGAGTCGGCGACGACGATGCGGTAGTGAGGCGAACGGATCTTGCCCAGACGCTTCAGCTTGATCTTGACTGCCACGGGAGTGGGTTCTCCTGGATTTGACGTGGTTGGGCACGGCGAGAAGGCCGCGTGGGGTTGCGGTACCCGAGTGCCCGATGGACGCGTCAGCCGGAGGAGAGAGGGGTCCTGTGCGGCTGTCGAGTACAGCTGTCCATTGTGCCACAGCCCACGAGCCGCTTCGGACCACTGGTGCGCCCAGGCGCACCGCAGCGGCACCCGGCGTCCCCGCGACGGACGCCGGCTGCCTGACCCGCGGCACTACGGGTGCCGCACGGCTGCCACGAACAGCCGTGCGCTCACCTCGCTCCCGCGCCCACCACCTCGGGGATCCGGAACGGCTTGCCGCAGCCGCCGCACATGATCGGCGCCTGGGCCAGAACGGACGGGACGACCCGTACGTTGCGGCCGCAGTCGCACACCGCCTTGACCCGGACGCCGCCGCCGGAGGAACCGTGGCGGGCGGCCGGGCCGCGGAAGCTGCGGCTGGTGTCGGTGGTGGTGGCGGCGGTATGGGCCTTCAGGGCGCGCTGCAGGCGCTCGATCGTCGGGCGGTACCGCCGCTTCGCCTCGGGGTTGAGCGTGACCAGCGAGAAGCCGCTGCTTGGATGCGGCTCCTCCGGGTGGTCCAGGCCCAGCTCCTCGGCGATCGCGAGGAATCTGCGGTTGTGGTACCGGCCGGCGCGGGAGGTGTCGCGGATTCCGCGCGCGGCAGCGATGCCGTGGACTGCCTCGTGAAGCAGCCGCTCGAAGGAGAGTTCGTGTCCGCAGGCGGACGACGACTCCCCGATCAGGGACTCGGGCGCGGCAAGGTCCGGCAGCTCGGGGTGGTACCGCTGAATGTCGGCCCACGCCTGTGCCAGCTCTGCGGCGAGAACAGGTGGTGTCGTGCTCACGTAATGACAACGAGCCTGAGCCCCGCTGTGTTCCTATTCCGGGGCATCCCAAATAATTTGCACGTACCAGTCAGTTGCCGCTGATGCGTCCTGAGGAGGGCGGGTGCGCTGATCTGCGGAGAAGCCGCACAGCTCACAACAAGGTGGTACGTAGCCTGACGTACGACCCGGCGCGTAGAGCGCGTCCGCGCGGCGGGGTGGACGGGTCCGCGGGTGCGCAAGAGGTGTTTCAGCCGCCTCGCGCCCTCGCCCGGCATGCGCGCGGTACGACCGTGACCCTATCGGGTCCGGCACCGGGGTCCGCCACCGCCCCGTCCTTCCGCGAAGGCACCGCGACCGGGCGGCGACCGGGGCGGCGACCGGCCCTATCGACCTTGGCCGGAACCAGGCCACCGCCCCGCACCGCGACCGAGCGTCATCGCCTACGGCGCGATCGCGCCACTCCTTGGGCCCCCGGACGGAGCAATTCCGTCGTGAGGAGGGACAGCGGCATTGCCGGAATGTGAATTCTCGCCACTCGGGGGGGCACCTCACAAGCGGGTCGCCGAGACCACTGGACGCGGTCGCGGGCTCGGAGTTACCTGGCATACGGGGGAAGGATGGGCGTACGCGACGGGGGGCGACGAAGACGGGTACAGCGGCAACTCGCTGCGGATTGGGGCGCATTCGATGACACCTACGCTCGTGCGGCAACACCTGCCCCACGCGGGACCCGCACCCCGCGTGGACCTGTGTGCACGCGCGCGTGACTGGTCGGAGATCCAGGAGCGGATGCTCGTACCGCTCTACGAGGCCGTCTACGAGCGACTGGACGTGGGACCCGGCACGCGGCTGCTGGGGCTCGGCTGCGGTTCGGGGCTCGCCCTGCTGATGGCGGCCTCCCGGGGCGCAGCCGTCACCGGTGTCGAGTCCACCTCGCCCGAGAGACTGGCCCTCGCGCGTGAGCGCCTGCTGCCGGGGGCCGCGGAGGCACCCCGCACGCGTGCGCGTGCCGCGGGTGCGCGGCTCGTCGAGGGCTCGCCCGAGGACGCCGGGCCCGAGGAGGCGGCCGGCGCGCAGACACCGGCGTACGACGTCGTCACCGCATTCGAGCCCATCGGGTGTCTGGCGGGGGACGCGGAGGGCCTCGGTGAGCTGCTCGCCGCGGCGACCCCGCTCGCCGGCCGGGGCGCGCCGGTGGTGCTGGCCGGCTGGGGGCCGCCGGAGCGTTGCGCCACCTCCTCGGTGCTGCGGGTGGCGACCAAGCTGGCGGATCCGCTGCGCGGCGGCGGCAGCTGGCGGCCGGCGCTCCGCGACGACCTGGAGGAGGTGGCACAGGGGGCCGGGCTCAAGCCGGACGGTTCGGGCCGGGTCGCCTGCCCGTTCGGGTACGCCGACGTGGGCAGCGCGGCGCGCGGTCTGCTGTCGACGGGGCTGTTCGACGCGGCGATCGCGGCGACCGATCAGGAGCAGGTCGACAAGGAACTGGCCGAGGCGCTGCACCAGCACCGCCGGCCGGACGGCACGGTGTGGATGCCGAACGTGTTCCGCTACCTGATCGCCCGGACGCCCTGAGCGCGGGGGCGAGGAGGGGCGGGAGTTCCGGGGCGGGGCCCTCGGGCTACCCCTCCCCGTTCGTCTTGGCCAGGCGGGAGATCCCGGCGATCCGGTAGGCGTCCGCCTCCTCCAGCGTCTCCCGCTCCAGCAGTGCCGCCGCCAGCGCGTCCAGCTGGTCGCGGTGGTCACGCAGCTTGTGGCAGGCCTCCTCGTAGCACTCGTCGACGACCCGCCGCATCTCGCCGTCGATCACGTCCAGCGTCTGCGGCGCCGCCGACAGCCCGTACGCCTGCTGGGCGTCGCTGGGCAGCGCCGACAACCGGCCCACCTGCCGGCTCATGCCCCAGCGGGCGACCATCCCGCGCGCGATGTTGGTGACCTGCTCCAGGTCGCTCTCCGAGCCGGTCGTGATGACCCCGTAGACGACGTGCTCCGCCGCCATCCCGCCGAGCGCGCCGATGATCCGGCCCCGCAGATAGTCCTCGGTGTACGCGTACTTGTCCGATTCCGGCGTCGACAGCGTCACCCCCAGCGCCCTCCCGCGCGGCACGATGGTGATCTTGCGGACCGGGTCGGCGCCCGGCTGGAGCATGCCCAGCAGGGCGTGCCCGCTCTCGTGGTAGGCGGTGCGCCGGCGTTCGTCCTCGGGCATCACCAGCGCGCGTTCGGCGCCCAGCTGGACCTTCTCCAGCGCTTCCGAGAGGTCGGAGTGCGTCACCTGGTCCTGGCCCCGCTTGACGGCGAGCAGCGCGGCCTCGTTGGCCAGGTTGGACAGTTCGGCGCCGGTCATGCCCGGGGTCGTACGGGCGACCCGGGCAAGGTCGACGTCCGGGGCGAGCGGGATCTCCCGGGTGTGGATCCGCAGGATGGCCTCGCGGCCGCCCCGGTCCGGCGGCGCGACGTTGACGATCCGGTCGAAGCGGCCGGGGCGGGTCAGGGCGGGGTCCAGGACGTCGGCCCGGTTGGTCGCGGCGATCACGATCACGCCCTCCGACCCGGAGAAGCCGTCCATCTCGGTCAGGATCTGGTTCAGGGTCTGCTCACGCTCGTCGTGCCCGCCCACGGCCGCTCCCCCGCCACGCGCCCGGCCGATGGTGTCGATCTCGTCGATGAAGATGATCGACGGCGCCACCTTGCGCGCCTCCGCGAACAGCTCCCGCACCCGGGACGCGCCCACGCCGACGATCATCTCGATGAACTCGGACGCGGAGGCCGAGAAGAACGGCACCCCCGCCTCCCCCGCCACCGCCCGCGCCAGCAGCGTCTTGCCGGTGCCGGGCGGGCCCGCGAGCAGCACGCCGCGGGGCAGCTTGGCGCCCATCCGCCGATAGGCGTCCGGGTGCTTCAGGAAGTCGACGACGTCGTTGAGCTCGCCCTCCACCTCGTCGATGCCCGCCACGTCCGCGAACGTCGTGCGCCTCTCCCCCGGCTCCAGCTCGACCGGCCTGGGCGGCGGCTTGCGCCCGAACATGCCGCCCGCCCCGCCGAACCCCGCTCTCGCCCGCCGCGCGATGAACACCCACAGCAGGACGAGCAGCAGGATCGGCGCCAGCGAGAGCAGCAGATTGGCCACGATGCCGCGCTGCTGGACGACCGGCTCCGCGGTGACCGTCACGTTGTGCCTGGTCAGGTCCTCCCAGAGCTGATCGTCCGCGAAGGCCGGCCGCTGCGTCTTGAACCGGGTGTAGGTGCCGTCGCCCCCGGGGTCGTCCTGTGCCTTCCTCAGCTCGCCCTGGATCGCGTCACCCTTGGAGTAGATCTTGCTGACGTTGCCGGCGTCGACCTGCTCGCTGAACGCCGTGTAGGAGATCGTGGGTTCCTCCTCGTCGAGGAACGACAGCACGAGGTTGGCGATCAGGAACACGACGAGCGCGGTGACGGCGAGGCCCCACCAGCCGCCGGGCATCTTCCGCCAGCCGGACGGCGACCTCGGCGAGTCCTCGGGCGTGCCCTCGGTGCGCCAAGGCTGGTCCGGCGACTTTCGCGACGGCGCGGCGTTGGTCATATCGGGACGTTACGACACCCGGGCCCCGCAAGCATGTGCGGATACGGCGCCGGGGGCACCCCTCCAGGAAAGGGGTGCCCCCGGC
>NZ_JBFBJT010000176.1:0-13133 GCF_040686175.1 Streptomyces sp. NPDC086077
GCGCCGCCGAGGTACGCCTCGGCGCCGGCCGCCCCGGCGCCCTCGACCCCGACGACGAGGCGGCCCCGGCCGGTACCGACAAGGCACGCGTGCTGCGGGGCGGCCTGCTCGCCGCCGCCGTCCTGGTCTCCCTGCCGGCCCTCGCCGTGACCCTGATGCAGCAGGGCGACAGCGGCGACGGCGCGATGGCACCCACCGACACCGCCGACCGCCGGCCCGTGGCCGGTCCCGGCCTCTCCCTGCCGGCCGTCACCCGGGCCCCCTCGCAGCCGGCGTCGCCCTCCCCGAAGCCCTCGGGCGAAAAGACTTCGGCCGCGCCGTCCGCGCACGAGGGCACCGACCCCGAACCGCAGGGCTCGACGACCGGTCCCACGGCGCGGACCCGGCCGACGCCCGGCGCGAGCACCCGGCCGACCTGCCACGTCACCTACGACCTCGTCGGACAGTGGCCCGACGGATTCCAGGCGGCCGTCAAGGTCACCACCGAGCGCCCCCTCGACGACTGGCGGGTCGCCTGGACCTTCCGGGACGGCCAGCGGGTCGGCCAGATGTGGGACGCGGACGTCAGCCAGAGCGGCTCCCGCGTCACCGCCACCGCCGCCGACTACAACCGGACCGTCGCCGCCGACGGCAGCCTCGCCTTCGGCTTCCTCGCCTCCTGGCGCGGCAGGAACTCGCCGGCATACGACTTCACGCTGAACGGACGGCAGTGCTCGGGGGCCTGAAGGACTCCGGTGCGCAAAACGCGTTGACGGGGCACCGTGGCGCCCGATTAGAGTGAGGGCGCAACCGGCGGTGGCCCCGATGCCGCCGCCGTACCACCGAGTGTGTGTCGAGGAGGTGTAGACCCGATGACTGTCGCCGTGCTGTGCGCTGCCCGCACTCAGGAACTCATCAAGTCCACCTCCGTGGCCACCGGCTGACACACTCCACGCTCTCGCGCGCCGTCCGTGCGCGCCCCGCCGGGGCCACCCTTGTGAAGGGTCACCCTGTTGTCTTCCACCTCTGTCTCCACCGCGCTCGCTCCCTACGGCTGGGACGACGCGTGGGCGGACGAGTTCGCCCCGTACGACTCCGAAGGACTGCTGCCCGGGCGGGTGGTCCGGGTCGACCGCGGTCAGTGCGACGTGGTCACCGCCGGCGGCTTGCTGCGGGCCGACACCGCCTTCGTCACGCCCCACGACCCGCTGCGGGTCGTGTGCACCGGCGACTGGGTCGCCGTCGAACCCGCGGGCACTCCCCGCTACGTACGGACGTGTCTGCCGCGCCGTACCGCCTTCGTGCGCTCCACCTCCTCCAAGCGGTCCGAGGGGCAGATCCTCGCCGCCAACGTCGACCACGCGATCGTCGCCGTGTCGCTGGCCGTCGAACTCGACCTCGGCCGCATCGAGCGCTTCCTCGCACTCGCCTGGGAGTCCGGGGCGCAGCCGGTGGTCGTGCTGACCAAGGCCGACCTGGTCCCGGACGCGGTGACGCTCTCGCACCTCGTGCAGGACGTGGAGACCACGGCGCCGGGCGTGCCCGTGCTGGCGGTCAGTGCCGTCGGCGGGGACGGACTGGACGTGCTCGCCGCCGTCGTCGCCGGGGGGACGTCCGTCCTGCTCGGGCAGTCCGGCGCGGGCAAGTCGACACTCGCCAACGCGCTGCTCGGACAGGACGTGATGGAGGTGCAGGCCACCCGGGACGTCGACGGCAAGGGGCGGCACACGACCACGACGCGCAACCTGCTGCCGCTGCCCGGTGGCGGTGTCCTGATCGACACGCCGGGCCTGCGCGGCGTCGGGCTCTGGGACGCCGGCACCGGGGTCGGGCAGGTGTTCGCCGAGATCGAGGAGCTGGCGGGCGACTGCCGGTTCCACGACTGCGCCCACGAGTCCGAACCGGGCTGCGCGGTGCTGGCCGCGCTCGACTCGGGTGAACTGCCGGTACGGCGGCTGGAGAGCTATCGCAAGCTGCTCCGGGAGAACCAGTGGATCGTGGCCAAGACCGACGCCCGGCTCCGGGCGGAGATCCGCAAGGACTGGAAGCGCAAGGGCGCCGAGGGACGGGCCGCGATGGAGGCCAAGCGGGGGCGTCAGCGGTAGGACGTACCCGGGGCGGGCACGGTTCGGAGCACCGGCCGGCGCCGTGCGGCGCTGCCGCGCCCGCCCGTGCCCGTCCTCCCGGGCGCACGACGCACATCACACAGCAGGGTGTCCGAATTCCGCCAGCCGCACGCCTCTCCAGGGCGCAGACTGGACAGCGTGATGGACGAGGACACCAGGTACGCGGCCGTGCGCAGCAGGGACGCCCGGTTCGACGGCGAGTTCTTCTTCGCGGTCGAGACCACGGGCATCTACTGCCGGCCCAGCTGCCCCGCCGTCACCCCCAAGCGGCCCAACGTGCGGTTCTTCGCGTCGGCCGCCGCCGCGCAGGGAGCGGGCTTCCGCGCCTGCCGGCGGTGCCGCCCGGACGCCGTGCCGGGGTCGGCCGAGTGGAACGTCCGGGCCGATGTCGTGGGCCGGGCCATGCGGCTGATCGGCGACGGCGTCGTTGACCGGGAGGGCGTCGCCGGACTCGCCACGCGACTCGGGTACAGCGCCCGGCAGGTGCAGCGCCAGTTGACCACCGAGCTCGGCGCCGGGCCCGTCGCCCTCGCCCGGGCCCAGCGCGCGCACACCGCGCGCGTGCTGATCCAGACCACCGACCTGCCCATCACGCAGATCGCGTTCGCCGCCGGGTTCGCCAGCGTGCGGCAGTTCAACGACACCATGCGCGAGGTGTACGCCTCGACCCCGAGCGCATTGCGGGCCGCCGCGCCCAAGGGACGTACCGCTCGGCGGGCGGACACCCCCGGCGCCGGGATCCCGCTGCGGCTCGCCCACCGCGGGCCCTACCACGCGCGTGCCGTCTTCGACCTGCTCGCGCGCGAGGCCGTGGCCGGCATCGAGGAGGTCGGCGGGACGCCCGGCCGGCGCACCTACCGGCGCACGCTCCGGCTGCCGTACGGCACCGGCATCGTCGCCGTCGACGAGCGCACCGGTAGCTCCGGCTCCGCCACCCACCCCGGCGGCTGGCTCGACGCCCGGATGCACCTGACCGACCAGCGGGACCTCACCACCGCCGTGCAGCGGCTGCGGCGGCTGCTCGACCTCGACGCCGATCCGTACGCCGTCGACGGGCGCCTCGGCGCCGATCCGCGGCTCGCCCCCCTGGTCGCCGCCCGGCCCGGCCTGCGGTCGCCCGGCGCCGCCGACCCGGAGGAACTGGCGGTACGCGCGCTCGTGGGGCGGCCGGCGGCGGAGGGGCTGGTTCGGCGGTACGGCAAGGCGCTCGACGCGCCCTGCGGCGCCCTCACCCACCTCTTCCCCGAACCGGCCGTCCTCGCCGGCGCCGAACCCGAGGGCACCCTGGGCGCCCTGACCACGGCCCTCGCCGACGGTGCCGTACGCCTCGATCCGGGCGCCGACCGCGACGACGCGCAGGCCGCCCTGCTCGCCCTGCCCGGCCTGGACGCCACCACCGTCGCCGTCATCCGCACCCGCGCCCTCGGCGACCCCGACGTCGCCCCGCCCGGCGCGGACGTCCCCGACAGCTGGCGCCCCTGGCGCTCGTATGCCGTACGACACCTGCGCACAGCAGGGGAGTTGGAGTTCCCGTGAGCATCACCGCCCGTCCCCCCGTGACCACCGCTGTCGCCTCCGTGGAGATCCACTGGGCCACCGTCGGCAGCCCTCTCGGCGAGCTGCTGCTCACCGCCGACCCGGATGGCACCCTCACCTCCCTGTCCGTGCCCGGGCAGAAGGGCGGACGTACCGTCCAGCACGGCTGGCGGCACGATCCCGCGCTCTTCCGCGAGGCGGAGGAGCAGCTCGCCGCGTACTTCGCCGGGGAGAGGAAGGAGTTCCGGCTGAGACGGCGTTCCGAGGGCACGCCGTTCCGGCAGCGGGTGTGGAACGCGATCGAATCGCTGCCCTACGGGGCGACCACCACGTACGGCGAGATCGCGGCACGGATCGGCGCCCCGCGCGCCGCCGTACGGGCCGTCGGCGGCGCGATCGGCGCCAATCCGCTGCTCGTCGTGCGCCCCTGCCACCGGATCATCGGCGCCGACGGCTCGCTGACCGGCTACGCGGGTGGCCTGGACCGCAAGGTGCGGCTGCTCACGCTGGAGGGCGTGCTGCCGCCCGCGGGCGCCGCCGGATAACCGATTGAACCGCATGCCGCCCACGTGTTTCCGTGGGCGGCATGGTGCCGACCGATCGACTCGCGGCCTTCGCCGCCATGTCGTTCCTGCTGATCGTGGTCCCCGGGCCGAGTGTCCTGTTCGTGGTCGGGCGCGCCCTGGTGCAGGGGCGCCGGGCCGCGATGACCACGGTGGTGGGCAACACGCTGGGGGCGTACGCCGCAGTGGCCGCCGTGGCGTTCGGCGTGGGTGCCGTGGTGGAGCGGTCGGCCGTCGTCTTCATGGCGCTGAAGCTGGCCGGCGCCGCCTACCTGATCCACCTGGGCATCCGGGCGATACGGCAACGGCACGCGCTGCGGGCGGCGTTCGGCCAGGCGCAAGCCGGCCCCGGGGGGCTGCGCACGCTGTGGGAGGGGTTCGCGGTCGGAGTGACCAACCCGAAGACGATCGTGTTCTTCGCCGCCGTACTGCCCCAGTTCGTGGACCGCGCGCAGGGGCACGTCACCGCGCAGATGCTGCTGCTCGGCCTGGTCTTCAACCTCATCGCCGTCGCCTGCGACAGCGTCTGGGGGCTGGCCGCGGCCGGTGCCCGGAACTGGTTCGCCCGGTCCCCGGGGCGGCTCGCGGCCATCGGTGGCGCCGGCGGTCTGACCATGATCGGCCTCGGGGTGACGGTCGCGGTGACCGGCCGCAAGGACTGATCGTCCGCCCGGACCGGTCAGCCCCAGATCACCACGCCCAGCCAGACGCCCATGATCAGCTGACAGGTGAACAGCTCCGCGAGCACGCTGGAGCCCCCCGAGCGCATCGCCGTGCGCACGGCGGCCCAGGCCTCGGCGTGGCGGCCGAGCCGGAGGCGTTCGCAGAGGAAGATGCCCGCCATGAAGCCCGGGATCGCGCCGACGACCGGGACGACGAAGAAGCCGACGAGCGAGCCGAGCCCGGCGTACACCGCCATCCGGGGGGTGGCGTCGCTCTCCCGGAGCCTGCGCGGTGGCAGGGCCCAGCGCACCACCTGCGCCAGGAACAGCGCGACGGTGGCGCCGACCAGCACGAACCAGGCGGTCGGCTGCGGGTCCTGCAGCGCCCACCACATCACCGCCGCCCACACCAGCCACGACCCCGGAACCCCGGGCACCAGCACTCCGCACAGGCCGGCCACCATCAGCAGGCCGGCCAGCAGGAGCTGCCACACTCCCATCTGCCCAGCCTGCCGGAGCCCACGGAACCTCGCAGGTCGCCGGTGCCGCGCGCGGGCGGGCGCACCGCGCACCGGTACGTCAGCGCCCCGGGCCACCCACCCGCGCTCGTACACCTGCCACCCCAGCTGCAACCGGGTCGTCACCCCTGTCAGCTCCATCAACCGCCTCACCCGCCGCTGCACGGTCCTCAGGCCCAGGTCCAGCTGTTTGGCGAACCGCAGCGGCAACGCCTTACGCCACACCGACTCGAACAGGCCCGCCAGCAGTTCCGGCAGCCCGCTCGCGTGCACCACCAGCGCCGCTCCGTCCCGCTGGTCCAGCACCGACCGCTCGACCACGACCCGGTAGCGCACGCCGCGGGCGGCGGCCTGCTCCACCGCGTGGTTCTCCGCCCCGGTCACGGCGACCGGGGCCCGGTGACCAGCGCGCGCACCTCCTCGCTCGCCCCCAGCTGCAACTGGAGGCACCGTTGCGTGACCGCCGCCGCCCCGATCACCACCTCGACCAGGTCGTGCACGGCCGGTTCGGCCGCCGCCCGGTACTCCTCGGCGAGCAGCACGGCCGCCACCTCCGCCTGCTCCAGCTCGTGCCGCCACCGGGTGAGCAGCGCGCCCAGCGCCACCCCGGGCGGGGCGGCCACCCAGCAACCGGGCCGGGCGGACGACTGGGCGGCGAGGCCGTGTCGTTCCAGGCGGCGCGGCGCGCGCTCGGTGTCGTGCTCGCCGAGCGTCAGCCGCCGGGACGGATCGGTCACGTCGGCGGCACCCACCGTCACCAGCGCGCGGTACGCCGACTCCCGCGTCCCGTCCAGCCCGATCGCCGCCGGCATCGACCCTCACCCCTCCCCGGAAGCCGGACCCGCCGACCGTCCGTGGCGCAAACAGGCCACGGCGCAAAGCCGCCACGGCACATCGTCGCCGTACCGCGCGTAACTCTGCCAAGGTGGGGCCACCGGCGCCGACGGGCACCGGGTGTTTCGCGTCGCCGGGCGGCTCTCCCGTGGGGGGTGGAGTCGCCCGGTGGCCTCTCTCGCACGTCCGTACGGTGCCTGGCCCCGGCGCGCGTACGCCGGACCCGACACCCGTACGACATGTCACCCCGACACGCCGTGCGAACCCGGAGAGCCGCGTCCCATTTTCCGAACGCCCCGTTTTCATCCGGGCCGTGCGGTGGACAATCGAGGGCATGAGCCAGCAGGGGGGAAGGCCCGCCGGTCACTCCGACGACTGGTGGCGGCAGCTGTACGACGACACCACCGAGGACACGGGCCCCACGCGCACGCCCGAGTCGCTCGACGACCGTTTCGCCTCGGCGGCGGACGCGGTGACCGAACCGCCGGGCGCTGGCGGCGGCTTACCCGCGCCGCGCCGCGACGGCGCGCGACCGCCACGGGGCGGCGCCGGCCGCGCGGACGCATCGCCCCGCGCCGACGGGGCGGTCCCCGGGCCGCGCGACGCCGGAACGGCCCCTTCCCTGCCACTCCCGCCCACCGGCCCCACCACCTCGGCCACCGGACGCCCCGCCCCCACCTTCGCGGAGCCGCCCCCGCCGTTCCCGCCGCCCCCACCCGCACCACCCCGCCTGGCCCCCGTCACCCCCACCCCGCTGCACCACGTCGG
The DNA here is from genome assembly GCF_040686175.1 of Streptomyces sp. NPDC086077. Lineage (NCBI taxonomy): Bacteria > Bacillati > Actinomycetota > Actinomycetes > Kitasatosporales > Streptomycetaceae > Streptomyces > Streptomyces sp. NPDC086077. Next base: position 6,987 of record NZ_JBFBJT010000176.1, read on the forward strand.
TTCCGGCCCGCCCACCTACGAGCCCGAGCCCACCGCCCTGCCGCCCGCCGATCCCGACGACCTCGGCGACCTGGTCGCCGACACCGTGCTGGACGGCGCCCACTACGGCGCCTGCACCTTGCGCGCCGCCTCCGTGCGCGGGGACTCCGCGCGCTACCGGGGCGAGCCCCGCCGCGACGCCCTGTTCACCGCCCGGTTCGGCACCGGCGACACCGCGCTCGTACTGGTCGCGATGGCCACCGGCGCACGTGCCAACGCCGGCGCGCACCGCGCCGCCGCCGAGGTGTGCCAGTGGATCGGGCGTGCGGTCGGGCGCAGCCACGCACGGCTCGCCGAGGACATACGCGCCGGCCGCCGCGGCGACCTGAAGTCCGGCCTGCACCGCCTCACCGACCGCAGCCTCGGCAAACTCCGCGCCAGCGCCGCCGAACAGGGCCTGCGGCCCGACGAGTACGCCGCCACCCTGCGCTGCCTGCTCCTGCCCGCCGACCCCGGGTGCCGCACGCGCGTCTTCTTCGGCGTCGGCGCCGGAGGCCTGTTCCGGCTGCGCGACGGCGCCTGGCGGGACATCGAACCGCAGTTCGGCGAGGTCACCGGCGAGCCCGTCCTCAGCTTCGGGTCACCACCCGCCGAGACCCCCGCGGGCGACCGGCTCACCATGGACCTCGGCATACCGACCCCGCCGAGCCCCTACGAACCGGCCCCCGAGCCGCCCCGCGAACCCTTCCGCTTCCGCGCCTCCGTCGCCCGACCGGGTGACACGCTCCTGATGTGCACGGGCGGCCTCGCGGAGCCGCTGCGCGGCGAACCGGAACTGCCCGCGCATCTGCGGGAGCGGTGGGCGGCCCCGCAGCCACCGGGTCTCGCCGCCTTCCTCGCCGACACCCAGGTACGGGTGAAGGGATACGCCGACGACCGTACGGCGGCCGCCGTGTGGGAGGCGTGAGGGCGAGCCCTGTGGATTGAAGCACTACTGGTCGACGTAAGGCGTCCAGCGGCGCGCGGACGTGTCGTACGCGTACCGGGGCAGGTCCTCGATGGCGGTCGTGCGGAACGGGTGGCCGTCGTCGTCGATACGGATCGTGCCGGACCGGCCCTGGGAGGACCAGTCCAGCTCCAGGTACCACGAACAGTCGCAGTGCCCGGTACGGGCGTTGACCAGGAGGACCTCCGGGTCCTCGGCGGAGACGCGGTAGGGCATGCGCACCGCCGGGAGGGGGTCGCCCGCGTCGTTGCCGGGCATCGCGCGGGCGATCGGGCGGTCGGCGTCCAGGTCCACCGCGAAGTGGCGGGGCGTCAGCGCGCCGCCGCAGCCCTGGTCCATGGCGTACGCCGTGCCGGGCACCGGGTCGGTACGGCCCACGACACGGACGCGCAGCGCCTCCAGGACCACGGCCGTGGACGTCCTGCCCTGCACGGAGACCCGGATGTTCGTCTCACGCCCGTGCACGGCGTCCTGGGTCGCCGCCCACCGCCCGGCGTCCTGCGGGGCCGGGGGCGGCGGGACCCGGTCCGGAGATCTGCGGATGACGTAGTCGTGCCCGCAGCCGAGCGACCACGCCTGGGAGTCGGCGGTCCACGCGAGCGGAGCCGCGACGGCCACCGGACGCGGGGGCTCCGCCTGCTCCTTGCCGCCCCCACCGTCCGGACGCAGGGCGACGAGGGCGACGACCAGGGCGGAGGCGAGTCCGGCGGCGAGGGCCAAGCGGCGATGCCGGTACCAGGGGCGGACGATCCTCCGCGAGGGCGCCGGCACGGGCGCCGGCTGCGTGCGGGGCTCCTTCGGAGGGACCTCCTCCACCGCCACTTCGCGCGCGGCGGCCGACGACGACCCCGCCGTCCGGCCCTTGCGGCGGGCCGCGACGGCCAGGAGCCAGTGGCGGTGGAGGTCCAGGCGTTCCTCCGGTGTGGCGCCGCACAGCGCGGCGAAGCGTTCGACCGGGGCGAAGTGGAGCGGGACCGCCTCGCCGGCGCAGTAGCGGTGCAACGTCGAGGTGTTCATGCCCAGGCGGCGGGCCAGCGAGCCGTAACTGCGGTCGGTGCGCGCCTTGAACGCCCGCAGCAGCGCCGCGAACTCCGCCACGTCGTCGTGTGCCGGCACCGTACCCTCCGTCCTGGCCCGGGACGGCATCCCAGGCACTCACATATCTGCACGTCAGCCGGGCTGGGATGGTTCCATCGTGCCGGATGCCGCGCCGGCTGTTGCGGCTGCCCGCCGGTACGGCCGATGCTCTTGGCGACGCCCCTGGTTCCGCCGGACCGACCGTCGGGCGCGGGCGACGATTCCACTTCGTACGACACCTTCACGGGGAGACCCATGCCCAACCGCATCCGAGCCGGCGCGCTCACCGCATTCGTCGTCGCCGGGCTCACCACGCTCACGACCCTCGCCGCACCCGCGGGCGCCGCCGCCCCGGCGAAGCCCGCGCCCGCCTTCCTCTCGGCCTCCCAACTGCCGCCGCACCCCTCGTCCTCCTGGACCGCCGGCAAGGTCACCGACGGGGTGCCGCTGGAACTCGGTCTCTGCCTCGCCGACGTCTTCCCGGGCTACGACTCCCGCTACCGGGAGTTCCGCACCGACCTCGACACCGGCGCCCGCCAGCTCACCATCGTCACGGGCAGCGCTGTCAAGGCCAAGGCCCTCGCCGACCGCATGAACGAGGAGATCCGGAACTGTCCGGACCGCCTCGAGACGGACCCGGAGATCGGCGCCGCGCACCGGGACTACGGCGCCGTGCCGGTCGAGGAGGGCGCCCGCGTGCACGGTCTGCACACCTGGACGGCGTGGGGTGCCACGGACATCCGCCTGATGTCGGTGGGCCGCGACGGCCGGACCGTCACCGTCGTGGACTGGGCGCAGATGGGCGACTTCTCCGACGCCCCGGTGCGCGCCTTCAAGAAGACCACCACCACCGCGGTGAACAAGCTGTACTGACCGCACGGGCCCCCTGAGGAACGGCGGCGTCCTCTCCCACGGGGGTGGGGAGGGCGGCCGCCGTGCCGTACGGTTTTGGCCAGTCTCGCCGTCCGCGCCACGGCACCGGTAGGGCGGCCCGTGACCGGATGTCGAGAACCGGCGGCCCCACGCACTCAGCGGCTACGGCCGGATCGGCAGCCCTGGGTCGGCAGTTGGGACCTTCCGGGTCGGCCCGCACCGCGCCGGACGCCCCGGGCGGCGGCCCCGTGGGGCGCCCGGGGCGGGCACCGCCGTGGCCGAACACCCGGTCGTTGACAATTCCACATGACTGCCGCGGCGCCCATCGGGCAAGGATCCCCGTGAACGTGTTCGAGCAGGAGGGGAAACCACATCGGCACGCGGGCGGGGGACATGAAGAGGCAGGCACGAGGGGGCGGTCCCACGGCGTTCGGGGCCTTCTCGGCGGGGACGGTGGAGGAAGAGGCCGACGGCGCCACGGAGCAGGCACAGGCGTCGCAACTCAAGCGCAGACTCGGGAGGTCGGACCTGAGGGCGGTCCCGGAGGCCCGCAGAGAGCTGCGCGACCTGCTACGGCACTGGGGACAACCCGGCCGGGCGGAGATAGCGGAACTGCTCACCAGCGAACTCGTCACCAACGCGATCGTCCACACCGACCAGGAGGCCGTCCTGACGGCCACCGTCGGGCCCCATGGGCTGCGGGTGGAGGTACGGGACTACGTGGCCCGCAGACCCCGGTTGCGGGTGGCGAACCCTGACGAGAACACGCACGGCAGGGGACTCGTGCTGGTGGAGTCCCTCGCGGACGCGTGGGGCGTAAGGCCGCACGAGTCGGGGAAGTCCGTGTGGTTCGAACTGGAGGCGGACGCGGAGGCCGCCTGAACGGCACGGGGTGCGGTCCGTGTCGGACCGCACCCCCGTCCCGTGCTGTCCGGTCCTAACCGAACTGCTGCTCCAGGTCCTTCAGCTTGCGCTCAAGGGAGTCGAGGCGCGGCAGGGCCATGGTGTCGTCCTCCGCGGTGAGGTCGACCGTGAGCGGATCGGAGCCGGTGCGCACGGGCTGCAGTGAGGGCCGTGCGCGGACCGGCAGAGGTTCCGCGGTGGATATGGCAGGCTCCGCGGGGACGCGTTCGGCCACCTGCTCCACGGCGGGCAGCTCGGCGTGCCGTCCGCCGCCCCGGCCGACGAAGCCGCGACCGTGGCCCCGGCTGATCGCCTTGAGCTGCGCACGCTCCAGCCGCTCCTGCTCACGCCGCCGCAGCCGCGTCTGCTCCTTCTGCCGCTTGTCCTCGCGTACCTCGTCGACGGCCTCGTCAAGGGTGCGGACACCTTCCAGCAGCATCAGCGACCATGCCTTGTACGTCTCACGCGGCGCCCGCAGCCAGCGGACTATGCGGATCTGCGGCAGCGGTCGCGGAATCAGACCCTGCTCACGCAGCGCGGCCCGGCGGGTCTGCTTCAGGGCGCGGTCGAAGAGGACCGCCGCCGACATGGACATGCCCGCGAAGAAGTGGGGGGCGCCGTCGTGGCCGAGGCCGCGAGGGGCGTGCACCCAGTTGAACCAGGCCGCCGCGCCCGCGAACGTCCACACCAGTATCCGGGAGCCGAGCGCCGCGTCGCCGTGGCTGGCCTCACGCACCGCGAGCACCGAGCAGAACATCGCCGCGCCGTCGAGGCCGAACGGAACCAGGTATTCCCAGCCGCCGGTGAGCCCGAGGTTCTGCTGGCCGAAGCCGACGAGGCCCTTGAAGGAGAGCGCCGCGGCGACCGCGGCACAGCAGAAGAGGAGTACGTAGGAAGCGGTGCCGTATATGGCTTCCTTGCGCCTGCGGCGCTCCTCCATACGCTCCCACGAGTCGTCCGCGCTCGCGTCCTTCCCCGCGGAACGCTTGCCGCGCTGGAGTACCGCAACCGCCGTCAGCATGCCCGCGAGCAGTACGGCGCACGGTAGCAGCCAGTTCAGCGATATGTCGGTCAGTCTCATCTGGGGTCCCTTGCATTGGGATAGGGCGTAACGCCCGCCATGGTGGCCCAAACCCACCGGCCCTCAGGGGGTTTCGGTGCAAGAGGCCGCCATGGAAGTGCAAGGGGATGCCCGAGGCGGCGTTCTGCTCGAACTGCCGCGTGAGGGGCGGGAGTTGAGTTCGAATAAGACTACCCGTACGAGTGATGCCGGCGGTACGAGTGGTGCTGGTGTGGTTGCCCGGGGCGGTCCCGATGATCTTACGGGATGTGACGGGGTGTGAGCCGCCTCAACCGGCCGTCGCGGCCAGCAGTTTGGTCACGCGGTCCGCGTCGCAGGTGCGCGGGCAGGTGGCGCAGGTGTCCTCGGGGCGGAGGGTGTAGAACATGCAGCAGCTCGCCCGGTCCCGAGTGGGCAGCGTCTCGCCGTTCGGGCCCGTGAGCTCACGGAAGGCGGCCGAGCCGGCGTACGGCTTGGTCGCGCCCGGCAGCAGCAGCTCCAGCTCGCGGCGCGCGCGGTCCTCCTCGCCGAGGAGGTGGGCGACGTACCACAGGCCCTCGACGATCTCGTCGGTCGCCATGCCCCACAGGGCGCGGCCGCGGCGGCGCATCCGGGGGCCGAAGGCGGCCAGGACCGGTTCCAGGTGCTCGGCGACGGCCGCGCGTACCTCGGCCCGCAGCGCCTCCTCGTCCGGGACCACCGTGGCGCCCGGGAGGATCGCGGCGGGGTCGTCGGGGAGGCAGGCGAAGCCGTGCGGGCGGACCATGAGGTGGCCCATGGCCAGGCCGGGGGCGTCGCGGTCGTACGAGACATGCGTCACGGGGTAGCGGGGGACGCGGCGACTGAGGAACCACGGGACGGTGATCAGCAGGCAGGCCGGCCAGGCGTAGCGGTGCAGGCCGAAACTGGCTATCACGTCGGGACGGGCCTGTCGGCCGTAGTCGCGGACGACCTGGGCCTCGTCGTGGGCGAGGAAGTCGTCGAGGGCGGTGCCGCCTGCGGCGAGGGCGTCGCTGGTGATCCATCCGGGGCCGGGGGGGAAGGGCTCCGCGTGGTCCAGTTCCGTGATGCCCATGCTGGGGACGGCTTCCGCGAGGCGGGCGTACGCGCTTGCTGTGGCCGAGGCGGGCACGGGCATACGGGGACCACCCATTCGCAGACGTGTGGGGCCTTTAGAGGTAAGGCTTACCTTACCCGACGAGGTGCGGATGTGAACCAGGGGCTTCTGCGCCTAAGGTGCTTGACGGAC
>NZ_JBFBJT010000177.1:0-13074 GCF_040686175.1 Streptomyces sp. NPDC086077
TGGAATCGGTGCTCGGCCAGTCGTGTACCGAGCTCGAACTGATCGTGGTCGACGACCGCTCGCCGGACGCCCGCGGCGAGATCGTCGAGGAGTTCGCGGCCCGCGACCCGCGCGCACAGGCCGTCCACCTCCCGCAGAACCGGGGGCCCGGTCCCGCCCGCACGTCCCGCAGGTGCGTACGGCGTGGATCGCACGCCCCGAGCATCACCGCACCCTCCCGACCGGCACCTCCCGGATCACGCCCGGCACGGCCGGGCCAGCCGCGCGCCGCCTTCCGGGCGCGCTTCTGTCCACGCGACGACGGCCGCGCCGCCGAGCGCGTCGTACGCCATGTCGCGTTCGGGGAGGCCGAGACGCAACTGCCGCGGGTGGTGCCGTCGGCCGCCGCATCGCGGGCGAATCCCCCGACAGCCACCATTCCGCAACCTTCTGGTCACTTCACCGTCACCGAAAGCCACTGACCGCCGTTTCACCTACGGGAGTCCGTATGCCCCGCAGCTCGTCGCGGCCCACCCCGACGCGGCCGTCCACGTGCCGGCCGTCCGGGCGGCCCGGCCGGTCCGCGCCCGGTCCGTGGCGGGCCGCTCGGCGGGACTTCCACGGCCCGAGGCGCGCGCCTCCCGCCGAGCAAGGATGAAAACGGAAAGAGGCGCATGCCCCGTTTCAGCATCATCGTTCCCTCGCACGGGGTCGAGGCCCTGCTGGCCCGGGCCCTGGAGTCGGTGCTGGCACAGTCCTTCGGCGACTTCGAGCTGATCACGGTGTGTGACGAGCCGGAGGCCCGGGCCGCGGACATCACCGCCGGGTACGCGGAGCGGGACCACCGGCTGAGACCGGCGTACTCACCGCCCACGGCCGGTCTCGGCGCGGCCCGCACGACCGGGCTGCGGGCGGCGTCGGGCGCCTATCTGCTGTTCCTCGACGGTGACGACGTCCTCGTCCCGGGGGCGCTGGCGGCGCTGGACGCCCGGCTGCGGGAGACGGGGCCGGTGGACGTGCTGCACTTCGCGCACGAGCGGGTGCCGGCGTGGGCAGGGGGCGAACGGGCCGGTGCCCGGCTCGTCGCACTGCCGGCCGCCCCCGCAGGAACCTTCCACCCCGACGCGGCCCCCTGGCTCACGGTGGTGAACCGGCCCGTGTGGAGCGCCGCCTACCGGCGCGGCTTTCTGAGGGTTCACCAACTCGCGTTCCCTTACGGCCATTTCACCGACCTCGGCTGGGGCGCGGTGGTGACGGTGCTGGCGGAACGGGTGGCGGTGCTGCCGTCGGTGGTCGTACGGCATCTGACGCGGGCACGAGGGAGCCTGCTCGACAACGCGGGCGAGCGCCGGCTCGATCTGCTGGACCAGATCGAGCCGGCGCTCTACCAGGCGGGTGCCGCACGGGTGTCGGCCGCGCGGTCGCGGGCCCTGTTCGATCAGTTGTTCACCGTGGTGGTGGAGGTGGCGGTCGACGCGCGCCGCCTGCCGGCGCCTCGGCGGCGGGTCTTCTTCCGGCAGGCCGGTGCGCTCTACCGGCGCTACCTGCCCGCCGGGCACCGTCCTGCGCAGGTGCGGCTGCGGCTGCTGGGGGCCGGCGCCTACACGGCGTTCCGTGCGTTGCGGGCCCTGCCCGGCCTGCCGCCCCGCGCTCGGCTACTCGACGACGAGCTCGACCGGGATGTTGCCGCGGGTGGCGTTGGAGTAGGGGCAGACCTGGTGGGCCTGCTCGACGAGCTTGCGGCCGGTCGCCTGGTCGACGGTGTCGGGCAGCTCGACGCGGAGGGTGACGGCGAGCGCGAAGCCCTCGCCCTGCTTGCCGATGGTGACCTCGGCGGTGACGGCGGCGTCGCTCAGGTCGACCTTGGCCATCCGGCCGACCACGCCGAGGGCGCCGGCGAAACAGGCGGAGTACCCGACGGCGAAGAGCTGTTCGGGGTTGGTGCCCTGACCGTTGCCCCCCATCTCCGTCGGCACGGCGAGCTGGAGGTCGAGCCTGCCGTCGGAGGAGACGGAACGCCCCTCGCGGCCGTGGGTGGAGGTGGCGACAGCGGTGTACAGCGCGTCCATGGGAAAGACCATCCCTCTCAGGTGATGTACCGGCGATCCGTCCGGCCGGTCCGACAACAGAAGTAGAGCACACAATTCAATTGCACACAACTAAATGACGCTCAGGGCTATCCTGGTGCCATGACCACCACGTCCGCGTCGGAGTGGCTCCGCCTCGACCGACAGATCTGCTTCACCCTGCACGCGGCCTCGCGCGCCTTCGGCGGGGTGTACCGCGTGGTCCTGAAGGACCTCGGGCTCACCTACCCGCAGTACCTGGTGATGCTGGTGCTCTGGGAGGACGGCGACCTGCCGGTCAAGAAGCTGGGCGAGCGTCTACGCCTTGACTCCGGCACCCTGTCGCCGCTGCTCAAGCGGCTGGAGGCGGCCGGCCTGGTACGGCGTGAGCGCAGCGTGCGCGACGAGCGTTCGGTGCAGGTGCGGCTGACCGAGGAGGGGGACGCCATGCGCGAGCGGGCGTTCCAGGTGCCGGTGCGGATCGCGGCGGCGACCGGGTTCGACGTCGAGGAGATCCGGGAACTGGGGGCCCGCCTGGAGCGGCTGACGACGGCGCTCGACGCCGCGGCGGAGGCGGCGGCGACGGAGGCCACGGAGTCCCGGTGAGACGAGTCCCGGCGAGACGGGCGCACCCCATGGCACTTGTGTCACATTCGCACGAAAGGTGACATTTGCGCGGCGGACGCCCGATCACCTGCTTCACTGTGAGGCGGACGGCACACGGGCAACGGACGAGGGGACTGCCGCGGATGACCTGGCTGATCACCGGCGGCGCCGGATACATCGGGGCGCATGTCGTGCGGGCGATGACCGAGGCGGGCGAGCGGACGGTCGTGTACGACGACCTGTCCACCGGCATCGCGGAACGCGTCCCGGACGACGTCCCCCTGGTGACCGGTTCGACCCTGGACGGCGATCTGCTGAGCCGCGTACTGACGGAGCACCGGGTCACCGGAATCGTCCACCTGGCGGCGAAGAAGCAGGTCGGCGAGTCGATGGACCTCCCCCTGCACTACTACCGGGAGAACGTCGAGGGCCTGCGCGTCCTGCTCGAAGCGGTCACCGCGGCGCGGGTCCCGTCCTTCGTCCTGTCCTCCTCGGCGGCGGTGTACGGCATGCCGGACGTCGACCTGGTCACCGAGGAGACCCCGTGCGTGCCGATGAGCCCGTACGGCGAGACGAAGCTGGCCGGTGAGTGGCTGGTCCGCGCGACGGGCCGGGCGACCGGGATGGCCACGGCCTCCCTGCGCTACTTCAACGTGGCCGGCGCGGCGAGCCCGGAACTGGCGGACGTGGGCGTCTTCAACCTCGTCCCCATGGTCTTCGAGAAGCTCACCGAGGGCGCGCCCCCGCGCATCTTCGGCGACGACTACCCGACCCCCGACGGCACCTGCGTCCGCGACTACATCCACGTGGTCGACCTGGCCGAGGCTCATGTCGCGGTCGCCCGCGCCCTCCAGGACTCCCCCGGCCGTGACCTCACCCTCAACATCGGCCGCGGCGAGGGCGTCTCGGTCCGCGACATGATCACCCGCATCACCACGGCCACCGGCCACCACCACCCCCCGGTCATCACCCCCCGCCGCCCCGGCGACCCACCCCGCGTGGTGGCCTCCGCCGACCGCATCACCACAGAACTGGGCTGGAAGGCCCGCTACGACGTCCAGGACATGATCACCTCAGCCTGGGAGGGCTGGATCCACACCCACCCGCAGGCAGCACTGGACCAGCCTGCCGGGGGGTGAACCCTGGTCACAACGCCTTGAGTGCCGCCGCCGTCGTACGGGCCAAGGATGCCAGGTAGCCCTTGGGGAGTCTGGGGTTGCGGATCACGACCGAGCGCCAGTACAGCGGGCCGGAGATGAGGTCGAGGGCGAGGTTCCGGTCGTGGTCCGGGCCGACCTCGCCCCGCTTCTCCGCCGCGGCCACGATCTTGCTGGCGACGCCCTCCTGACCCTCGCGCAGCGCCTTCTGGAGGGCCTCGGCGATCTCGGGGTTACGGGCCGCCTCCGCCTGGAGGTCGGGGATGATCTGCGAGGCCACGGGGTGCCGCAGCGCCCGGGACGTCACCTCGTACAGCAGCCGCAGGTCCGCCTCCAGGGAGCCGGTGTCCGGCGCGGGCAGTCCCTGTACGGCGATCGCCGAGACGATGTCCAGCACGAGGTGCAGCTTGGAGCGCCAGCGCCGGTACACCGCGGTCTTGCCGACCCCGGCCCGGCGGGCGATGCCCTCGATCGACATCCGCGCGTAGCCGACGGACGCGAGCTCCTCGAAGACGGCCGCCCGAATGGCCTCCGTGACGTCCGCGCGGAGCACGGCCGCCCCGGCGGGGGTCCGGCGGCGCGGTCGCGGCTGGGGCCCGTCGGCGTTCGTCGTCATGCGGACCAGCATAGGGCGTTACGACGAAACGGTTGCGTTCCGACGTTCGAAAGGCCTACGCTCGCGTTGCGACGATACGGTCCCGTCCCGACGTAAGAAAACGTGAAGAGAAGCGCAGGAGAACGCCGGGGGCGCTTGCAGGGACCGCCGCCGCGCCCCCCACCCCCGACCGAAAGCAGCGGATGTGAGCCAGGTCCTCGACGCACCGCCCCCGACGACGGCCCGCACCACGGCCCCGGCCGTCGACGACCTCGCGGCCCTCGCCGGCCGCCACGGCCTCACCGTCAGCGGCGCCCGCCCCTCCCTGCCCCAGTACGTCCGTCAGCTGTGGGCACGGCGCCACTTCATCGCGGCGTTCTCCACGGCCAAGCTCACCTCCCAGTACAGCCAGGCCAAGCTCGGCCAGGTGTGGCAGGTGATGACCCCGCTGCTGAACGCCGCCGTCTACTACCTGATCTTCGGCGTGCTGCTGCAGACCAAGAAGGGCGTGCCCGACTACGTCCCGTTCCTGGTCACCGGCGTGTTCATCTGGACCTTCTCGCAGAGCTCGATCCTGGCCGGCACCCGCGCCATCTCCGGCAACCTCGGCCTCGTCCGCGCCCTGCACTTCCCGCGCGCGGCCCTGCCGATCTCCTTCTGCCTCCAGCAGCTCCAGCAGCTGCTGTTCTCGATGGCCGCCCTGGTCGTGATCCTGCTGGTCTTCGGCGTCCCGGTCGCCGCGTCCTGGGTGCTGGCGATCCCGGCCCTGGTCCTGCAGTTCACGTTCAACGCGGGTGTCTCGATGATCATGGCCCGGCTGGGCGCCAAGACACCGGACATCGCCCAGCTGATGCCGTTCGTGCTGCGCACCTGGATGTACGTGTCCGGCGTGATGTGGAGCATCGACCACCTGCTCAGCCGGCACAACGACCTGCCCGGCTGGGTCGGCCCCGTGCTCCAGGCCAACCCCGCCGCCGTCTACATCGACCTGATGCGGTTCGCACTGATCGACAGCTTCAAGGCGAGCCAACTGCCCGACCACGTATGGATGCTCGCCACGGGCTGGGCCCTGCTCGCCGGTGTCGGCGGCTTCATCTACTTCTGGAAGGCTGAGGAGACCTACGGCCGTGGCTGAGAACCCCGACGGGACCACTCCCGACCAGATCCCCACCGTCGTCGCCGACCACGTCGACATCGTCTACCGCGTCAACGGCACCGGAGGGGGCCGGGGCTCCGCCACCGCCGCCCTCAACCGCATGCTGCGGCGCAAGAACGCCGAGAAGGCGGCCGGCGTCCGCACCGTGCACGCCGTCCGGGACGTCTCCTTCGTCGCGTACCGGGGCGAGGCCATCGGCCTGATCGGCACCAACGGCTCCGGCAAGTCGACCCTGCTCAAGGCCGTCGCCGGCCTGCTCCCCGTGGAGAACGGCCGGATCTACACGGGCGGCCAGCCCTCCTTGCTCGGCGTCAACGCCGCCCTGATGAACGACCTCACGGGCGAGCGCAACGTCCACCTCGGCGGCCTCGCGATGGGCATGACCCGCGAGCAGGTAAAGGAGCGCTACCAGGAGATCGTCGACTTCTCCGGCATCAACGAGAAGGGCGACTTCATCACCCTTCCCATGCGGACGTACTCCTCCGGCATGGCCGCCCGTCTGCGGTTCTCCATCGCCGCCGCCAAGGACCACGACGTCCTGCTCATCGACGAGGCCCTCGCCACCGGCGACCGCTCCTTCCAGAAGCGATCCGAGGCCCGCATCCGCGAGCTGCGCAAGCACGCCGGCACGGTCTTCCTGGTCAGCCACAACAACAAGTCCATCCGCGACACCTGCGAGCGGGTGCTGTGGCTGGAACGCGGTGAGCTGCGCCTGGACGGGCCCACGGAGGAGGTCATGAAGGAGTACGAGGCCTTCACCGGGGACAACAAGCCGAAACCCAAGCCGAAGCCCAAGCCCAAGGCGGCGCCGCCGGTGCCTCAGCCGTCCTGACCGCCTGACGCGCGGAAGTCCGACCGACGGGCACCGGGCCGGTCGTCCGCCGTCCGGCCGCCGCACGTGAACGAGGGCGCCCCGAGCCGTTTCCGGCCCGGGGCGCCCTCACTGTCGTACGCGGGCCACCGCTGTCCGCGGACTACGAGTGGGTCCGCAGCAGCGTGCGCATCGTGCGCATCGCCACCGACAGGTTCGCCAGGTCGAACGCGTCGGAGCCCTGGATCTCCTCCAGGGTCGTCCGCGCCCGGCCCAGGATCGCCGCGTTCTTCTGCTCCCACACCTTGAACCGCTGCTCCGGCGTCGCCGTGCCGTTGCCCACCGCCAGGACGTCCGCCGTGACGGCCGCGTGGGCCGCGTACAGGTCCTCACGGATGGCCGCGCGGGCCATGGACTGCCAGCGGTCGGCGCGGGGCAACTCGATGATGCGGTCCATGAGCTGGGAGATGCCGAGCCGGTCGGCGAGGTCGTAGTAGACCTCGGCGACGTCCAGCGGCTCCTTGCCCATGCGGTCGGCCACCGAGACGATGTCGAGCGTCGGAAAGGCCGAGGAGAAACCGGCCACCGGGGTGGCGAGTTCCTCCGGGACGCCGGCGTCGGTCAGCTCGTCATAGATCTTCTGCCACCACTCCAGGTCCGCGCCGCGCATCAGCTTGGGCAGCTGCGCCCAGACGTGCTCGACGCGCTCGGCGAAGAAGTCGACCGTCTCGGCGAGCTGGAGCGGCTGCGGCCGGTTGTTCAGCAGCCAGCGCGTGCCGCGCTCCACCAGCCGGCGGGAGTGCAGCCGGATCCGGGTCTGGACCGTCGCGTCGACCTTGTTGTCGAGCGCCTCGACGCCGTCCCACACCGACGCCGACCGGAAGATCGCACGGGCCGCGGTCTGCGCCCGGACGATCTCCTCCAGCGAGGCACCGGTCTCCTCCCGCAGCCGGTGCAGATACGTCGTACCACCGGTGTTGACCGTGTCGTTGACCAGCACGGTCGTGGTGATCTCGCGGCGCAGCGGGTGGCTCTCGATGTGCTGCGGGAACTGCTCGCGCAGCGCACTCGGGAAGTACGCGTACAGCAGCCCGTGCAGATACGGGTCGTCCGGCAGCGAGGTGTGCAGCAGCTCCTCGGCGACCGTGATCTTCGTGTACGCCAGCAGGACGGCCGTCTCCGGGCTGGTCAGACCCTGTCCCTGGGCGAGCCGCTCACGGATCTGGCGGTCGGCCGGCAGGAACTCCAGCGCCCGGTCGAGGTGGCCCTCGCGCACCAGGTGGCGCATGAAGCGCTGCTGGGCGTGGAGCATGTCCTTGGACTGGGCGAGGGCGTTGGAGATCGCCGTGTTCTGCGCGTAGTTGTTGCGCAGCACCAGGTGGCCGACCTCACCGGTCATCTCGGCGAGCAGCCGGTTGCGCTGCTTGACGGTCATGTCGCCGTCGGTGACCAGGCTGTTCAGCAGGATCTTGATGTTCACCTCGTGGTCGGAGGTGTCCACGCCCGCGCTGTTGTCGATGGCGTCGGTGTTGATCCGCCCTCCGTGCAGCGCGAACTCGATCCGGCCCAGCTGGGTCAGGCCGAGGTTGCCGCCCTCGCCGACGACCTTGACCCGCAGGTCCTTGCCGTCGACGCGGATGGCGTCGTTGGCCTTGTCGCCGACGTCCGCGTGGGTCTCGGTGGAGGCCTTGACGTACGTGCCGATGCCGCCGTTCCACAGCAGGTCGACCGGCGCCTTGAGGATCGCCCGCATCAGGTCGGCGGGCGTCAGCTTGGCGACCTTCTCCTCGATGCCGAGGGCCGCGCGGATGTGCGCGTTCACCGGGATCGCCTTGGCGGTGCGCGGGAAGATCCCGCCGCCCGCCGACAGCAGGTCGGTGTTGTAGTCCTCCCATGACGAGCGCGGCAGTTCGAACAGGCGTCGGCGCTCCGCGTAAGAGGTCGCCGCGTCCGGGTTCGGGTCGATGACGATGTGCCGGTGGTCGAAGGCGGCCACCAGGCGGATGTGCTCGCTGAGCAGCATGCCGTTGCCGAACACGTCGCCCGACATGTCGCCGATGCCGACGACCGTGAAGTCCTCGGTCTGCGTGTCGACGCCCAGCTCCCGGAAGTGCCGCTTGACGGACTCCCAGGCGCCGCGCGCGGTGATGCCCATGCCCTTGTGGTCGTACCCCGCGCTGCCGCCGGAGGCGAAGGCGTCGCCGAGCCAGAAGTTGTACTGCTGGGCGACCTCGTTGGCGATGTCCGAGAAGGTGGCGGTGCCCTTGTCGGCGGCGACCACGAGGTACGTGTCGTCCTCGTCGTGCCGGACGACGTCGGCGGGCGGGACGACCTCGCCGGCCACCATGTTGTCGGTGATGTCGAGCAGCGCCGAGATGAACGTCCGGTAGCTGGCGATGCCCTCCGCCAGCCAGGCGTCCCGGTCCACGGAGGGGTCCGGCAGCTGCTTGGCGACGAAGCCGCCCTTGGCACCGACCGGCACGATGACGGTGTTCTTCACCATCTGCGCCTTGACAAGGCCGAGGATCTCGGTACGGAAGTCCTCACGGCGGTCCGACCAGCGCAGGCCACCGCGGGCGACCTTGCCGAAGCGCAGGTGCACGCCCTCGACGCGCGGCGAGTACACCCAGATCTCGAACGCCGGGCGCGGCGCCGGCAGGTCCGGGATGGCCTGCGGGTCGAACTTCATCGACACGTACTCGTGCGGGCGGCCGCCCCACGCCTCCTGGAAGAAGTTCGTGCGCAGGGTCGCCTTGATGACGGTGAGGAAGGACCGCAGGATCCGGTCCTCGTCGAGGCTCGCGACCTGGTCGAGGGCGGCGTCCAGCTCCTCCAGCAGGGCGTCCACGATCTCGTGCCCCGCGCGCTGCCGCTCGGGGGCCATCCGCGCCTCGAACAGGGAGACGAGCAGCCGGGTGGTGTGGACGTTGTTGCGGAGGGTGTCCTCCATGTAGTCCTGGCTGAACGTCGAACCCGCCTGGCGCAGGTACTTCGCGTACGCCCGCAGCACCATCGCCTGCCGCCAGGTCAGCCCGGCACTCAGCACGAGGGCGTTGAAGCCGTCGTTCTCCGCCTTGCCGGTCCAGCTGGCGGCGAACGCCTCCTGGAAGCGCTCGCGGGCGTCGTCGCCGTGGTAGTCCGCGCCGGCCTGCGCCTTGGGCATGCGCAGGCCGAAGTCATAGATCCAGGCGACGCTGCGGTCGGCGCAGCGCAGTTCGTAGGGCCGCTCGTCCATCACCTCGACGCCGAGCCGGTTGAGCACCGGCAGGACGCGGGACAGGGAGACGGCGTCACCCTTGCGGTAGATCTTGAAGCGGCGCTCGTCGGGGCCGGCGCCGACCGGCTCGTACAGGCTGAGCGCGAAGTTGTTCTCCTCGTCCAGCCGTTCGAGATGGCCCAGGTCGGCGACGGCCGCGCGCGGGCTGTGGTCGGCCTTGTAGCCCTCGGGGAAGGCGTTGTGGTAGCTGCGCAGCATCTCGGCCGCACGCTCCTCGCCGACCTCGGCGTTCAGCGCCTCGGAGAATCCGTCCAGCCAGGAGCGGGCGGCCTCGACCAGGCGGGCCTCGATGCGCTCCTTGTCGGCGTCCGACAACTGCGGCAGCTCGGTGCCCTGCGGGACACGGATGACGAAGTGCAGCCGGGAGAGGATCGACTCGGTGTTCCAGGCGGTGAAGTCGACGCTGGTGCCGCCGAGCTCCTCCTTGAGGATGTCGATGATCCGCAGCCGGACGCCGGTGGTGTAGCGGTCGCGGGGGAGGTAGACGAGGGCCGAGTAGTAGCGTCCGTACTCGTCCTGGCGCAGGTAGAGACGCAGCCTGCGCCGCTCCTGGAGGTACAGCACCGACGTGACGATCGCCTGCAGCTCGTCGGGCGGGGTCTGGAAGAGCTCGTCGCGCGGGTATGTCTCCAGGATCTGGAGCAGGTCCCGGCCGTCGTGGCTGTGGGGCGAGAACCCGGCGCGGCTCAGCACCTCCTCGACCTTGCGGCGGATGACCGGCACCCGGCGGACGGACTCGGTGTAGGCGGCGGAGGAGAACAGGCCCAGGAAGCGCCGCTCCCCCACGACGTTGCCCTGCTCGTCGAACTTCTTGACGCCGATGTAGTCCAGGTACGACGGCCGGTGCACGGTCGCCCGGCTGTTCGCCTTGGTCAGCACGAGCAGCTTGTGCTCGCGCGCCTTGGCGCGGGCGTCGGCGGGCAGCCGCTCGAAGGACGGGCTGACGGGGTGGCTCTCACCGGCCTCGTGGTGCGGGTCCGCGCGCAGTATGCCGAGGCCCGTACCGGGGACGGCACCGAGCGAGTCGTCGCGCAGCTCGTACTCGCGGTAGCCGAGGAACGTGAAGTGGTCGGCGGCCAGCCAGCGCAGCAGCTCGCGGGCCTCCTCGATCTCCTGCGCCGGCAGATCACCGGCGACGGGCTCCTCGGGCAGCCCCTCGGCGATCCGCAGCGCCCCCTCCCGCATCTTGCCCCAGTCCTCGACGGCCTCGCGGACGTCGGACAGGACGCGCAGCAGGTCGGCGGTGATCTGCTTCAGGTCCGAGCGGTCGGTCTCGCGGTCGATCTCGACGTGGATCCAGGACTCGACGTGCGCGTCGTGCGGGAGCTCACCGGTGGGCGGTGTGGTGAGCACCTCGATGAGCCGGCCGGTGACATCGCGGCGCACCACCATCTGCGGGTGGATGACCACATGGATGCCGCGGCCCTGACGCGTCAGCTCGTTGGTGACGGAGTCGACCAGGAACGGCATGTCGTCGGTGACGACCTCCACGACGGAGTGGCTGCAGGTCCAGCCGTTCTCCTCGACCGTCGGGGTGTGCACCCTGACGTTCGCCGTGCCCTGGGGGCGGTTCTCGGCCAGTCGGTAGTGCGAGTAGGCGGCTCCGAAGACGTCGACCGGGTCGCGGTCGGCGAGGTCCTCCGGGGCGGTGTGCAGGTAGTAGCGCTGGAGGAACGCGAGTACGGCAGCCCGGTCGGGGGTGCCGTGCTCCGTCGTCCCAGTCGGTAGGTACCCCCCGACCGGGCTGTTCTCAGCTACCCGGGCGGCCCGATCGAGCAGCTCGGCCTTGGCTTCGTCCAGCTTGGTCTGCATTGTCCTCTGGCTCCTGTCGCGCGCCGTTGCGTGACGTAGAAGGAAGTACGGTCTCCGGCCTTCCGACGCGACGTCGTGACGCGGGGTGTCCGGTCCGTTCCGACGCTATGCCGCAAGGTGAGATGAGCGGGGGGATATCAGCCATTTCCCACGCGCCCGGGGCATGTGACGCTGCTCTCGACGGCGTCCGCTCCCGGGGTGTGCGCGGTACCGCGGGGCTTTCGAAAGCCCCGCCCCGCCCGCGAGGACCAGCGACCGCCGCCCGGACACGGATGTCTTCCATGCTCTCCGGGCGCGGAGCAGGGACACGGAGGCCCCCGCGAACTATCGCGCTGATCACGCCACAAGGCTATCGCTCCTTACCCCGGGCCCGTCATGAGCCGTATGTGTACAAAACCGGGGGTGGAACTTTGACAGTCTGCACAGGGCCAAGAAGGCGGGGGCCGTCGTAACGGGCACGGCGGCGCCGCACCACTCGTCCCAAAAACGGCGCGCCCCCTAGGCAAGCCCGCACCTTGGAGGCACGTTGGCAGGGAGAACGCACTCACAAAGCCACCTCAAAGGGGAGCAACCCCCATGACCGCCAAGATCCTCATCCTCACGGGCGACGCGGCAGAGTCCCTCGAAGTGCTCTACCCCTACCAGCGCCTTCGCGAAGAAGGCTACGAGGTCCACATCGCCGCCCCCACCCGCAAGAGGCTCCAGTTCGTCGTCCACGACTTCGAACCCGGCTTCGACACGTACACCGAGAAGCCCGGCTACACCTGGGACGCCGACCTCGCCTTCTCGGAGGTCGACCCCGGCCGGTACGTCGCCGTGGTCATCCCCGGTGGCCGTGCCCCGGAGTACCTGCGCAACGACCCCGAACTCCGCAAGATCCTCAAGTCCTTCTTCGACGCCGACAAGCCCGTGGCCCAGATCTGCCACGGCCCCCTCCTCACCGCCGCGGTCGACAGCCTGCGAGGCCGGCGCGTCACCGCGTACCCCGCGCTGGAACTCGACATGCAGGCGGCCGGCGCCACCTTCCAGGACACCGAGGCGGTGGTCGACGGCACGCTGGTGTCGTCCCGCGCCTGGCCGGACCACCCGGCCTGGATGCGCGAGTTCCTCACCGTGCTGCGCGCCAAGGCCCCGGTGACCTGACGGCGGGCGCTCCGGCACCGTCGAGGCGGGGCGGCATCGCGCTGCAGGCGGCGCCTCCCTGCCTCACCCGGGCACGGCTCAGGCAGCTATCTCGTGCGCCAGGGCGACCGCTTCTCCCAGCGAATCCACCACCGGCACCCCCGTCTCCTCAAGGCTGGCCCTGCCGTGGGACCCGCCGGTGTAGAGCACGGCCTTGGCTCCCACATGCAGCGCCGCCACCGCGTCGTCCGCGGCGTCCCCGATCACGACCGTGCGGGACGGATCCACCCGGGCGAGCGCGGCCAGATGCCGCACCATGTGCTCGGCCTTGCTGCCCCCGGACGGTCCGGTCCGCCCGTCGACCCGTATGAAGTGCGTCTCGATCCCGAACCCCCGGACCAGCGGAACGAGTTCCTCGTGCCCGTACATGCTCAGGATCGACTGGCTGCGGCCGCCCGCCACCCAGTCCACGAGCAGTTGCTCGGCTCCCTCG
>NZ_JBFBJT010000178.1:0-12989 GCF_040686175.1 Streptomyces sp. NPDC086077
CTCCAGCTCCTCGCGGCTGGTGACGACGTACGGGATGTCGAGGTCGCCGTACAGCTCCAGGAGCTTGCCGGGCGGGGCCAGGTCCGACTTGGTCAGCACCAGGAGCGGTTCCAGGCCGCCGTCGTACGCCGCCACCAGGCAGCGGTCGATCAGACGCGGGCGGGGCTCCGGGTCGGCGAGGGCGGTGACGATGGCGAGCTGGTCGGCGTTGGCGACGACCACGCGCTCGTACGGGTCGTCGTCGTCCGCGGTGCGGCGCAGCACCGACGTGCGCTCGGCGATACGCACGATGCGTGCCAGCGTGTCCTTCCTGCCGGAGAGATCGCCGACGAGCGCGACCCGGTCGCCGACCACCGCCGCCTTGCGACCCAGCTCGCGGGCCTTCATGGCCATGACCACGGTGCCCTCGACAAGACAGGTCAGGCGACCCCGGTCGACGGTGAGGACCATGCCCTCGGCCGCGTCCTCGTGCTTCGGGCGGATGTGCGTACGGGGCCGGTTGCCCTTGCGGTTGGGGCGGGAGCGGATGTCGTCCTCGTCGGTGTGCTTGCCGTAGCGGCGCATGGCGTGACCCCTACGCCCCGAGCATCCCGGTCCACAGGTCGGGGAAGTCCGTGAGGGTCTTCGCCGTCGTCGCCACGTTCTCGATCTGCACGCCCTCCACCGCCAGGCCGATGATCGCGCCGGCGGTGGCCATGCGGTGGTCCTCGTAGGTGTGGAAGATCCCGCCGTGCAGGCGGCGCGGGCGGATGTGCAGGCCGTCGGCGGTTTCGGTGACGTCACCGCCGAGCTCGTTGATCTCCTTGGTGAGCGCGGCCAGGCGGTCCGTCTCGTGCAGCCGCAGGTGCGCGACACCGCGCAGCGTGGAGGGGGAGTCCGCGAGGGCGGCGACCGCCGCGACGCCGGGGGTCAGTTCGCCGACGTCGCCGAGGTCCACGTCGATGCCATGGATCCCGCCCGATCCGGTGAGGACCAGGCCGTACTCCGTCAGTTCGCAGGAGCCGCCCATCTCGGTGAAGATCTCCCGCAGCCGGTCGCCGGGCTGGGTGGTGCGGGCGGGCCAGTCCGGGATCAGCACCTTGCCGCCGGTGACCAGGGCCGCCGCGAGGAACGGCTGGGCGTTGGAGAGGTCCGGCTCGACCGTCAGGTCCCGGCCGAGCAGGGCACCCGGCGTGACCCGCCACACGTTCGGCTCGCCGCCCGCCTCCGGGGTGTCGACCTGCGCGCCGACCGCGCGGAGCATGTCGACGGTCATCCGGATGTGCGGCACGGACGGCAGCCTGGAGCCGATGTGGCGGACCTCGACGCCCTGGTTGTAGCGCGGGCCGGAGAGCAGCAGGGCGCTCACGAACTGGGAGGACGAGGAGGCGTCGATCTCGACCGGGCCGCCGTCCAGCGCGCCCCCGCCGTGCACGGTCAGCGGCAGTGCGCCGCGGCCGTCGTCGTCGATCCGGGCGCCGAGCACGCGCAGCGCGTCGATGACGCCGTTCAGGGGACGCTCGTACGACCTCGGGTCGCCGTCGAAGCGGATCGGGCCGTCGGCGAGCGCGGCGACCGGCGGGAGGAAGCGCATCACCGTGCCGGCGTTGCCGACGTCGACCGTCGCCGGGCCGCGCAGGCCCGCGGGGAGCACCCGCCACGCCTCGCCGGTGCCGTCGGGGCCGACGCCCTCCTCGATGCCGACGCCCATCGCCCGCAGGGCGCCGGCCATCAGCAGCGTGTCGCGGGAGCGCAGCGGGCGGCGCAGCCAGCCGGGCTCGGAGGCGAGGGCCGCGAGCACCAGGGCGCGGTTGGTGACCGACTTGGATCCGGGCACATGAACCGTCGCGTCGACGGCTCCGCTCGCGTGCGGGGCGGGCCAGAGAGAGGTGTCTGCGGGGTTCTGCGCCATGGGCCCCACTCTAGTGGGCCGCGGTGGATCGGGTGCGGGTGCGTTGTGGCTGGTCGGGCAGTTCCGGGCAGCGCCCTCGCGAGCCGCTCACACCTCCAGGAGCCAGCGCCCGCCACCGATCAGCGAGCTCAGCGACACCGCGTGGAAGAAGAACAGCCACAGCCCCGCCGGTACGTGCGTCAGCCGCGACAGCTGGTCCGCGTCCGAGTCGCCCGCGCCGCCCCGGCGCCGCTTCGTCTGGAGCTCGAAGGCCGGCCGCACCCCGCCGAGCAGCAGGAACCACACCACCGCGTACGCGAACGCCGCCTGCACCTGAGGCCCGGCCAGCCACGAGACCAGGAGGAACGAGCCGCCTGCCAGGACGACCGTCAGCACGCCGTAGGCGTTGCGGATCATCACCAGCATCGCCACCAGCAGGGCCGTCGCCACCCACAGCAGCAGCGTGATGTGCCCGGAGGCGAGCAGCGCGGCGCCGCCAAGGCCGAGCAGCGGGGGAGCGGTGTAGCCGGCGGCGGCCGTGAGGATCATGCCGATGCCGTACGGCTTGCCC
This sequence comes from Streptomyces sp. NPDC086077, assembly GCF_040686175.1. Classification (NCBI taxonomy): domain Bacteria; kingdom Bacillati; phylum Actinomycetota; class Actinomycetes; order Kitasatosporales; family Streptomycetaceae; genus Streptomyces; species Streptomyces sp. NPDC086077. Next base: position 2,442 of record NZ_JBFBJT010000178.1, read on the forward strand.
CGGCTGACGGTGAGGCCGCTGGTGTCCGAGTGCAGGCGTATGCCGGTCAGGGTGCGGCCGGTGCACAGCGCGATCAGGCCGTGGCCGCCCTCGTGCGCGATCGTGACGGCGTTGCGGGCCAGCCGCCACAGCCCGTGCGGGACGACCACGGCGACGGCGGCGGCCAGGGTGGCGAGGACGACCCACAGGTCGGGGTCCGGCTGGGAGCCGATGAGTTCGTCCCAAAGAGACGTGGCTGTCGTGCTGTCCATGTTTCCGGGGAGCTCCCTTTGTTCGGCGGGGGTCTGGCAGTGTGGCACGTATGTGCGGACGGTATGCAGCCAGTCGTGGGCCCGAGGATCTCGCAGGAATCTTCGAGATCGAGAAGTGGGAGCCGGAGGAGACCCTGGAGCCCGATTTCAACGTGGCGCCCACCAAAGAGGTCTACGCCGTCCTCGACCGCCCTTTGAAAGACGTGGCCGACCCGCGCCCGGTTCGGCAGCTGCGCAAGCTCAAGTGGGGGCTCGTCCCGTCCTGGGCCAGGACGCCCGAGGGCGGCGCCCGGATGATCAACGCGCGCGCCGAGACGGTGCACGAGAAGCCGGCGTACCGCCGTGCCTTCGCCACCCGGCGCTGCATCCTGCCCGCCGACGGCTACTACGAGTGGGTCACCGGTCAACAGGAGCGGGATCTGGAGGTCGAGGGCAGGAAGAAGCGGCCGCGCAAGCAGCCGTACTTCGTGCTGCCGGCCGACGGCTCGGTGTTCGCGATGGCCGGTCTGTACGAGTTCTGGCGGGACCGGACGCTGCCCGACGACCACCCGCGGGCCTGGTGGGCCACCTGCTCGGTGATCACGACCGAGGCCGAGAGCGGCGAGCTGGCCGTGGCCCCCGCCGAGGGCCCGTACGCGCTGGCCGACATCCACCCGCGGATGCCGCTGATGCTCACCGCCGACCGCTGGGACTCCTGGCTCGACCCGTCCCGCACCGACCCCGACGACCTGCGCGACCTGCTCGCCCCGCCCCCGCCCGGCCTGATGCGCGCCTACCCGGTGACCACCGCCGTCTCCAACGTGCGCAACAACGGGCCCGAGCTGCTGAAGGAGCTGGAGGGGCCGGTGGAGGGCACACTCTTCTGATGTGAGTCCAGATGTGACCGACGAGACGGTCGAGACCGAGGCCGGCACCGCCCGCATCACCTGGCACCGGGCGAAGAAGGCCGGGCTCGTCCTGGCCGTCAGCCACGGCGCCGGCGGCGGCATCGAGGCCCGTGACCTCAAGGCCCTGGCGCAGGTCCTGCCCCGGCACGGCGTGACCGTCGCCCGCGTGGAGCAGCCCTGGCGGGTCGCCGGGAAGAAGCTGGCCCCGGCGCCGAAGACGCTGGACACCGGCTGGCGCGGCATCTGGCCCGCGCTGGCGGCGCAGGGACGCCCGGTGGTCGCGGGCGGGCGCAGCGCGGGCGCCCGGGTCGCCTGCCGTACGGCGACGGAACTGGGCGCGGCGGCCGTCCTCGCCCTCAGCTTCCCGCTGCACCCGCCGGGCAGGCCGGAGAAGTCCCGCGCCGCGGAACTGCTCGGCGCGGGCGTGCCCACCCTCGTCGTACAGGGCGGGAACGACCCGTTCGGCAGGCCCGAGGAGTTCCCGGACGGTGACTACGAACTGGTCGAGGTGCCCTACGGCGATCATGGCTTCGCCGTGCCGAAACGGGCGGAGATCGGTCAGGAAGAGGCTGTCGCGATCATCACGGACGCGGTGCTCGGGTGGACCGGGTCACTGGGGTGACCCTCCGGGAATGCCGGGAGCCCGATCACTGTTGAGGCGGATTGAAGTGCTGATGACCAGCACCGACGTCGTAGGAGAGGAAGTCCGCCGCATGGGTTCGACCTTCTGCCCGAGCCGTAGCAGCCGTGCTGACCTGGACTGGACGGTGCTGCATGCGGCGAAGACCGCCCCTGTTCGAGCGGCGGCGGGTGCGGATCGTCGTCTATCCTCCGATTCTGGTGGGACCGGGTTCGGGCCTGCCCAGATTCCCGAGGAGGTGGGTCCGGTCACCGGTAACGACGCAGGGACCGACAACGGCCAGGCGGAGCTGCCCGAGGGCCAGGGCAACAGCGCGGAGACGACCGCGGAGCGCAGTGCGCGCTTCGAGCGGGACGCGCTCGAATACCTCGACCAGATGTACTCGGCGGCGCTGCGCATGACGCGCAACCCCGCCGATGCCGAGGACCTGGTGCAGGAGACGTACGCCAAGGCGTACGCGTCCTTCCACCAGTTCCGCGAGGGCACCAATCTCAAGGCCTGGCTGTATCGGATTCTCACGAACACCTTCATCAACTCGTACCGCAAGAAGCAGCGCGAACCCCAGCGCAGCGCGGCCGAGGAGATCGAGGACTGGCAGCTCGCCCGCGCCGAGTCGCACATGTCGACGGGTCTGCGCTCCGCCGAGTCGCAGGCGCTCGACCACCTGCCCGACTCGGACGTGAAGGCGGCGCTGCAGGCCATCCCGGAGGAATTCCGCATCGCCGTGTATCTCGCGGACGTAGAGGGCTTTGCGTACAAGGAGATCGCGGACATCATGGGGACACCCATCGGTACGGTGATGTCCCGGCTGCACCGGGGCCGCCGTCAGTTGCGCGGCATGCTCGAGGACTACGCCCGTGAGCGTGGGCTGGTCCCGGCCGGCGCCGGAGAGTCGAACGAAGCGAAAGGCTCGGGCTCATGAGCTGCGGAGAGCCGCACGAGACGGACTGCAGTGAGGTCCTCGACCACCTGTACGAGTTCCTCGACAGTGAGATGCCGGACCTCGATCGCGAGAAGTTCCAGCAGCACTTCGAGGAATGCTCGCCGTGCCTGGAGAAGTACGGCCTGGAGCAGGCCGTGAAGAAGCTGGTCAAGCGGTGCTGCGGTCATGACGACGTACCCGCCGACCTGCGCGCCAAGGTGATGGGGCGGCTCGACCTGATCCGCTCCGGGCAGGCCGTGCCCGAGCACGACGTGACGGCCGCTCCGCAGGAGTCCTAGTCCCGACTCCGTGGCTCCGCAGCGGGTTCGAGGCTCTCGTCACCCGAATGCGTTAATTCGCCGGCCTTCGGCCCGCGCCCCCTCCCGACCGCCCTAGGCTCCGAGGCCCGGGACAGGCACGGGACTGGGGAGGGCGTCGTTCATGGAGTCGGTTCCGGCACAGGCACGCGCGTACGTGGCCTGTGCCGTCCTCGGCGCGCTGCTGTGCCTGCTGCCGCTGCCCATGCTGCGCACGCCCTGGTGGGCGATGACACTGCTCGCCGTCCTGTACGCCGGCGGGGAGTGGCTGGCCCGCAGGTGCTTCCCCGGCACCTTCCACCCGGTCCTGCTCGCCGCGGTGTTCTTGCTGCCCCCGCCCGCCGCAGCGCTGGTCGCGCTGCCGGGCGCGCTGCTGGCGCCCGTCGAGCGGCGCCCCGCCGGGCTGCGGCGGATCTGGCGGGCGGCCGAGCTGGTCGTGACCGTGTGGGCGGCCGGGCGGGTGTTCTGGGCGCTGGGCGGGCGGGACGCCGTGGTGACGCCGGACGTCGCCCACGCGCTCGGGCCGGCCGCGGCCGCGGTGCTGACCTTCTGCGCGGTGCAGACCCTGCTCGACGGCGGCATCCTCGTCGTCGCGGAGCGCGTACCCGTACGGCGGGCCTGGCGCGGACTGTTCCTGCGCTCACTGGCACCGGTCCTCGTGCACGGGCTCGCCGGGCTGATGATGGCCGTGCTGTGGCGCAGCCCCTACGGACCCGTGGCCGCGTTGCTCGTGCTGCTGCCGATGGGCGTGTCCTGGTGGGCGTTCGTCCAGTACCACCGGGAGCGCGGGGCCCACCAGGCGACCATCCGGGCGCTGGTGCAGGCCGTCGACATCAAGGACGAGTACACGCGCGGGCACAGCGAGCGGGTCGGGCAGGCCTCGATGCTGATCGCGCGCGAGCTGGGCATGGACGACGGGCGCGTCGAGGTGCTGCGTTTCGCCGGGATCCTGCACGACGTGGGGAAGCTGGGGGTGCCCACACGGCTGCTGCGCAAGGACGGGCCGCTCACGCCCGAGGAGCGGCGCGTGATCGAGCTCCATCCGGAGTACGGGCACGAGATGGTGCGGGGGATCGCCTTCCTCGGCGAGGCCCGGGCCGCCGTACTGCACCATCACGAGCGGCTGGACGGGAGCGGGTATCCCTACGGGCTCGTGGGGGCGCAGATCCCCGAGTCCGCGCGGGTGGTCGCGGTGGCCGACGCGTTCGACGCCATGACGTCCACCCGGTCCTACAGCAGGGCCCGGCCGGTCTCCGCGGCCCTGGAGGAGCTGGAGCGGTGCGCGGGGCGGCAGTTCGACCCGGTGATGGTCGACGCGTTGGTGCGGGTCGTACGGCGGTCCGGGTGGGACCCCGTCGTCACCGCCCAGGGCGTGCGCTCCCGCCCCGTTACCCCACCGCACCCGCCGGTCTCCAGCCGGGCGGGGGCGAACCGTTGACCCGCGGCCGGGCCCTCCCCCTGATCCGCGGCTCCGCCGCGCTCCTCGCCTCCGGCTGCCTCGGCGTCACCCTCTGGACCGGCCTCGAACAGCGCGGCATCGCCCTGGCCTTCGGCGCGCTCGTCGCCCTCGGGGAGCTCACCCGCTGGACGGGACCGCGGGCGAGGGAGGCCGCGCCCCTCGGAGCGGCCGGGGCGCTGTCGTACGCGCTGCTCGGGGAGGTCGCCGGGCGGCCCAGCGCGCACGGGGTCGCCCAGGTCGTCAGTGTCGTGCTCGCCGCCTCGCTGGCCGGGTGTGTGCCGAACATCGCGCGGGGGCGCGGACCCGTGATCGACCATCTGGCCCGGCGGGTGCTCACCGTCGGGTTCGCCGCCGTGTGCTTCCAACCGCTCTACAACCGCGGCACCTTCACGGACTGGAGCGGACCCGCCTACGCGCTGCTGCTCGTCGCGCTGCTCGCCCTCACCGCGCTGTGCGACGCCCTGCTCGCCGCCACGCTGGCGTACTCCCGCACCGGCTGGCCCTTCGGGCCGTTGCTCCGTGACGAGTTGCACCGCATGCTCGGCATCGGGTCGGCCGTCTGCGCGACGGGGGCCGTGATGGCGCTCGCGGTCGCGGTCGTCGGCCTCTGGGCGCTGCCCGTGTTCTGTCTGCCGCTGTTGCTCACACAGGTGTCCCTGCGCCGCTACGCCGCCGTCCGCAAGACGTACCGGCAGACCATCGCCTCCCTCGCCCGCGCCACCGAGATCGCGGGGTACACCCCGGCCGGGCACGCCCGCCGGGTCGCCGCGCTCAGCCGGGCCGTCGGACGGGACATGGGCCTGACCGGGCCGGAGCTCACCGTGCTGGAGTACGCGGCGCTGATGCACGACATCGGGCAGCTGAGCCTGGTCGACCCGGTGCCGGCCGGCGCCACGGCCGGGCTGCCCGGCGTCGAGCAGCGCCGGATCGCGCTGCTGGGCGGCGCGGTCGTACGGCAGACCGGCGTGGACGCCGAGGTCGCCGTGGTGGTCGAGCGGCAGGCGGATCCGTACCCCGAGCAGCCGCCGGCCGCCCGGATCGTGCGGGCGGTGAACGCGTACGAGGAGAAGGTGCGGGACGCGGGCCCCGGCGGGCCGCTCACCGCGCTGGAGGAGCTGCGGCTCGGGACCGCGGGGGACTACGCTCCCGAGGTCGTCGAGGCGCTGGCCCGGGTGCTGTCGAGGGAGGGTCTGACCCTGCCCTCGGCTGGGTAACCCATGGGTAATGAGCGCCCCTCCAGCCGCACGTGGTTGGATGCGAAGGAGAGGGTGTCCGGGGGCACAGGCCAGCCCACTCCACGGAACTGGCAGGCGGGAATCGTGAGGATCTTCGGCAAGGGACGGCACCGGCCCTCCGCCTCCTGGCGGCAGGCCACCGACCGGGCGTTCACGCTCATCGGGGACGGTCGTTACGAGGACGCGGGCGCGCTGTTGACGCGGGCCGCCGACCTGGAACCCTGGCTGTCGGAGTCCTGGTTCAACCTGGCCCTGCTGCACAAGTTCCGGCACGACTGGGAGCAGGCCCGGGCGGCCGGTCTGCGGGCCGTCGCCCTGCTCGACCGGGAGAGCGGCGCACCCGACTGGTGGAACGTCGGCATCGCCGCGACCGCCCTGCAGGACTGGCCCCTGGCCCGCCGCGCCTGGCAGGCCTACGGGCTCCACGTGCCCGGCGGCGCCACGGACTCCGGCGAGCCCCTCGGCATGGACCTGGGCAGCGCGGCCGTACGCCTGTCGCCCGAGGGCGAGGCCGAGGTGGTGTGGGGGCGGCGGCTGGATCCGGCGCGGATCGAGGTGCTGTCCATTCCGCTGCCGTCGTCGGGGCGGCGCTGGGGCGAGGTCGTCCTGCACGACGGGGTGCCGCACGGCGAGCGGACCACCGCCGCCGGGCACTCGTATCCGGTGTTCGACGAGATCGAGCTGTGGGCGCCCTCGCCCGTGCCCACCTGGGTGGTCCTCCTGGAGGCCGCCACCGAGGCCGACCGGGACGCCCTGGAACAGCTCGCCGCCGACGCCGGGTTCGCCGCGGAGGACTGGTCGTCCTCCGTGCGGCTGCTGTGCCGGCTGTGCTCCGAGTCACGGATGCCGTCGGACGAGGGCGACGGGGAGCATCTCGACCCGCACGACCACAGCGAGCCGGGGCATCCGGGGCCGCTCGGTCATCGCACGGACGGGCAGCTGTGGGTTCCGGAGCGTGAGTGCGGGGTGGCCGCGCCGGCTTCGCTGGTCCGGGGGCTGCTGGACGGGTGGGTCGCGGATTCGCCCGATTCCCGGGACTGGCGGGATCTGGAAGAGGTGTGCTGAGGCCGTCGGCCGGTCGTGGACCCCGTCGTGGCTGGTCGCGTACTTCTCCGCGCCCCTGGAGGGCGCGTTCCCCGTACCCTGTATCAGCATCACCCCCCTGTTTTTCTAGGAAGGCGTACGTCGGTCATGGCGCAGCAGGACACCGATCAGCAGCACGCGGGAGTGCTCCCCGTAGACGACGAGGGCTTCGTCGTCGACTCGGAGGACTGTGAGGAGCGCGAGCAGGCGTACCGCGACCGCGGCACCTCGCGGCCGATCACCGTGGTCGGCAACCCGGTGCTGCACAAGGAGTGCAAGGACGTCACCGACTTCGGTGAGGAGTTCCAGCAGCTGGTCGCCGACATGTTCGCCAGCCAGCACACCGCCGAGGGCGTGGGCCTGGCGGCCAACCAGATCGGCGTCGACCTGAAGGTGTTCGTCTACGACTGCCCGGACGACGAGGGCGTCCGGCACACGGGCGTGGTCTGCAACCCCAAGCTGGTCGAACTGCCCGCCGAGGTGCGCCGGCTGGACGACAGCAACGAGGGCTGCCTGTCGGTGCCGACGGCGTACATGCCGCTGGCCCGCCCGGACTACGCCGAGGTGACGGGTCAGGACGAGCGGGGCAACCCGATCAAGGTCCGCGGCACCGGGTACTTCGCTCGGTGTTTGCAGCACGAGACCGACCACCTCTACGGCTACCTCTACATCGACCGGCTCTCCAAGCGGGAACGCAAGGACGCGCTGCGGCAGATGGCCGAGAACGAGCCTCGCTACCCCGTGGTCGCGAACGACTGACACCTCCCCCTTCCTCCACGCACGGCGTCCGATCAGGTTCCCCGGCCTGACCGGACGCCGTTCGTCTGTCCGTCGCACGTTCGATCGCATGGACGTCCTGAGTGATCCAGAACCAGTCAGGCGCCGGGGGAATCTCGGCACTGTCGGGTAGTGAATGAAGCAAATCCGTTCCCAGAACGGTCAGTTGTGGTGCTGAATGGGAGGTGCGGGGTTACGCAACGGCGCACGCCCGGCACAGCGGGAGGGGCGTGCCCAACTGGCGGCTGAGAGGGGTTTGTTCGTGCCTGCTTTCCCACACAGCACCACTGCGACCGCGACCGCGATCGCAGTCCCACCCTCGCTGTCTCTTCCGGTGATCGAGGCGGCGTTTCCCAGGCAATTGCACCCGTATTGGCCCAGGCTCCAGGAGAAGACCCGTACCTGGCTCCTGGAAAAGCGGCTCATGCCGGCGGACAAGGTAGAGGAATATGCCGACGGCCTGTGCTACACCGATCTCATGGCGGGGTACTACCTGGGTGCCTCCGACGACGTCCTCCAGGCGATAGCGGACTACAGCGCGTGGTTCTTCGTCTGGGACGACCGGCACGACCGTGACATCGTCCACCACCGCCCCGTGGCCTGGCGCCGGCTCCGGGTCCGGCTGCACGAGGCGCTCGACTCCCCCGAGGACCATCTGCACCACGAGGATGCGCTGGTGGCGGGGTTCGCGGACAGTGTGCTGCGGCTGTTCTCGTTCCTGCCCCGGACCTGGAACGAGCGGTTCGCCCGGCACTTCCACACGGTGATCGAGGCATACGACAAGGAATTCCACAACCGAACCGAAGGAATTGTCCCGACGGTCGAGGAATACCTGGCGCTGCGCCGGCTCACCTTCGCTCACTGGATATGGACCGATCTGCTGGAACCGAGCGCCGGGCAGGAACTTCCGGACGCCGTGCGGAAACACCCGGCCTATCGGCGGGCGGCGCTGCTGAGTCAGGAATTCGCCGCCTGGTACAACGACCTCTGTTCACTGCCCAAGGAACTCGCGGGCGACGAGGTGCACAATCTCGGAATCAGTCTCATCACCCATGAGGGGCTGAATCTCGAAGAGGCGGTCGTCGAAGTGCGGCGGCGCGTCGAGGAATGCATTGCGGAATTCCTGGTCGTCGAACGGGAAGCCCTACGCTTTGCGGACGCTCTCGCCGACGGCACGGTACGCGGCAAGGAACTGAGCGCTGCCGTGCGCGCCTGCCTCGGGAATATGCGGAACTGGTTCAGTTCCGTCTACTGGTTCCACCACGAGTCCGGCCGCTACATGGTCGACAGCTGGGACGACCGGTCCACGCCCCCGTACGTCAACAACGAAACGGCAGGTGAGAAATGACCGTCGAGTCCGTGCGGCCCGCCACCCCGAACCGGGAGCAGGCGTCGGAGCTGCGTGAGCCGCCCGTCGCGGGTGGCGGTGTCCCGCTTCTGGGCCACGGCTGGAAGCTGGCGCGAGATCCCCTGGCCTTCATGTCCCAGCTGCGCGACCACGGGGACGTGGTCCGGCTGCGGCTCGGCCCCCAGACGGTGTACGCCGTCACCACTCCGGAGCTCACCGGAGCCCTGGCGCTGAGCCCCGACTACAAGATCGACGGCCCCCTGTGGGAGTCCCTGGAGGGCCTGCTCGGCAAGGAGGGCGTGGCAACCGCCAACGGGCCCCGTCACCGGCGGCAACGCCGCACCATCCAGCCCGCGTTCCGGCTCGGCGCGATCCCCGCCTACGGGGCGATCATGGAGGAGGAGGCGCACGGTCTCACCACCCGCTGGCGGCCCGGTGAGACCGTCGACTGCACCTCCGAGTCCTTCCGGGTCGCCGTGCGCATCGCGGCCCGCTGCCTGCTGCGCGGCGAGTACATGGACGAGCGCGCGGAGCGGCTGTGCCTCGCGCTCGCCACCGTGTTCCGCGGCATGTACCAGCGGATGGTGATACCGCTCGGACCGCTGTACCGGTTGCCGCTGCCCGCCAACCGTGAATTCAACCGGGCCCTGGCCGATTTGCATCTCCTGGTCGACGAGATCGTGGCCGAACGCCGGGCATCCGGTCAAAAGCCGGACGATTTGCTGACGGCATTGCTGGAGGCGAAGGACGAGAATGACGAGCCCATCGGGGAACAGGAGATCCACGACCAAGTGGTCGCGATACTCACCCCGGGAAGCGAAACCGTGGCTTCCACGATCATGTGGCTGCTCCAGGTGCTCGCCGAGCATCCGGAACACGCCGACCGGATCCGGGACGAAGTCGAATCCGTGACCGGTGGCCGGCCCGTCGCATTCGAGGACGTCCGGAAGCTCACGCACACGAACAATGTCGTCGTGGAGGCGATGCGTTTGCGTCCCGCCGTGTGGATACTCACCCGCCGGGCGGTCACCGACACGGAACTCGGCGGCTATCGCATTCCGGCCGGTGCGGACATCATCTACAGTCCGTACGCGGTACAACGCGATGCGCGATCGTACCCGGACAACCTGGAGTTCGACCCCGACCGCTGGCTTCCGGAACGCGTCAAGGACGTGCCGAAATATGCCATGAGTCCGTTCAGTGTGGGCAATCGCAAGTGTCCGAGCGACCACTTCTCGATGGCCCAGCTGACGCTGATCACGGCGGCGGTCGCGACGAAGTACCGCTTCGAGCAGGTGCCGGGGTCCGATGACGCGACCCGGGTCGGCATCACGCTCCGCCCGCACAAGCTCCTGCTCACGCCCGTGCCGAGGTGAGGGACGGGTGCGCTCAGGCGGCCTCCGGGCCCCTGAACGTGCGCCGGTAGGCCTGGGGGGTGGTCCCCACTGCCCGTACGAACTGGTGGCGCAGCGCGGCCGCGTTGCCGAACCCGGTCCGGCCGGCGATCGCGTCCACCGTCTCGTCCGTCGCTTCCAGCAACCGCTGGGCCAGCAGCACCCGTTGGCGCAGGATCCAGCGGTACGGAGTGGTCCCCGTCTCCTGCTGGAAGCGGCGGGCGAAGGTGCGCGG
>NZ_JBFBJT010000179.1:0-12948 GCF_040686175.1 Streptomyces sp. NPDC086077
GTGCGGGGGTCGCGGCCGCTTCGCCTCCGGCCGTACGGGGCCGTTCGGCCCCGGGGTCGGGCGCCCTCCGCTCCGCCCGTGCGCCCCGCGCGGAGGCGACGGGGACGGCTGTCCGCCACCCGGATGCCCCGGAACGGGCGGCCCACCATCCCGGCCCTGGTGCCCACGCTGCTGCCGGGACGGCGGCGACGCCGACCGTTGTCCGGCATCCGGGCTCCCCGGAACCGACGGCCCGCCACCCCACCCGTGCGACGGCTCCGGCCGGTGCCCAGGCGGCTGCGCAGGCCACGGTGCGCCACCGTCACCGGAGGCGGGCGCCCCCGCGCCGACCCCCGCGTCCCGCGCCGACACCAGCACGTCCTCGTCGTGCTCCGCCCGGCTCTGCGGCGTCCACGGCTCCCCGCGCAGCGTCGCGTGAGGCCCCTCGGTCATGCGCTTGCGCAGCGCGTCCGAGACGTCCCGGAAGCCCAGTTCACCGGGCGCGTCGAGGAGGTGCAGCAGCTCCCCGGTGAACGGCGTGGGCGTGCCGCCGTCCCCCGCGTCGGTGCGGTGGTTGGCCTGCACGCTCATCAGCAGCAGCACGCGCCGCTTGTCGCGGAAGTGCTCCCAGATCCAGGCCGCGTTGCCCGCGAAGCAGCAGTCGAGGATCACCACGATCCGCTCGGCGGGGCTGCTGGCCAGCCAGGTCAGCACGGTCGTGAACATCTCCGCGCCGGGGAAGACGGCGTGCCCGCCCGCGATCACGCTCGCGTTGCGCATCTGCAGGAACAGCTCGTCGCCCGCGCTGGGGATGGCGCCGTGCCCGGCGAAGTACAGCAGGAGCAGCCCCTCGGCCTCCTCGGCGGCCGTGCGCAGCGCGCGGTCGAAGTCGTCCAGCGAGGGCGAGCGTTCCACGGTGATGTCGTCCGCGCCGAAGACCCCGCCCCGGGCGAGGGTGTCCTGAAGACGGTCCAGATTGTGCTCGACGGCCGGGAGGCCGCCGGGCACACCGTGGGGCGGCTCCGTGAAGTCGTACGTGGAGACACCCACCAGCAGTGCCCGGTTCACCCTCCCCCGCGGGTCGAAACGGGTCACCGGCCTACCCGTCGAGGTCCACGGGGTCCACGCGGCCCTCGGGCGGATCGCCGTCCTCCACCTCGCGCCGGTTGGCCCGCCAGGCCTCCACGGCCCGGCCGACCTGCGCCACCAGCTGGTTGAAGCCGACCGTCGCGGCGGCGCTGACCAGCGCGACCACGATCTCCATGCCGACGCCCATGGGCGCGCCGGCCTCGTCGGTGCGGCGCCGCTCATGGATCCGGAGCCGGCCCGCCCGCACCATCTCGTCGAGGCCTTGTTCCCGCTCCAGCCATTTGCGCAGCGCCCCGATGTCGCTCTCGGTCGCTGTGTCGTCCAACCGTACGCGGATGACTCGCCTGGCCACTCCGTCCCCGTCAGCCATAACTCACCATCATGGCACCGCAGTTGCTTCCTGGGGAGGGCCCGGACGCCGGTGGCGCCTTTTCAGCTCTGCGTCTGGAGCTGCCGCAGCTGCCGCTGCACGTGGTCCAGCGCGCCCATCCGCCGGCCCGGCACCCGGCCGCGCAGGTCGGCGAGGGCCGGCCCGATCTCGCGGGCCCGCACCGGGTCGCGGATCTCGCCCCACTGGTGGTGGGCACGGTCGACGGCCGCCTCGACGGCGGGCGCGTCATGCGCCTGCCCGGCGGCCAGCCGCGCCGACGCCACCGCCAGCCAGGTACGGCAGCTGCGGACCGCGTCACCCGCGAACATCGCCAGGTCCGCGCGCACCTCCGTCCAGTGCAGCGCCTCCTCGGAGGCTGCGCCGTGCGCCCGCACGGCGGCCTGCTCCCAGCGGGCGGCCAGCCCGTCGGCATCGGTGTGGCGGCCGGCCTGTACGGCGGCGGTGATGGCGGCGTGCGGATCGCTCGCACCGGGCGGCCGCGCGGTGAGCACCATGCCGGGGTGCCCGGTGGTCCGCCCGAGCGCCTGCTGGTGCAAACGCTCCACGGGCGGCCGGTGCCCGCTGCGCAGGATCGTCGCGACGGCCTTCATGTACGACGGGTCGGCGACGGTACGCCGCTGCGGCGGCGGCGCGATCCGCCCGTACACGGCGCAGGTGTGCCCGGAGTCGAGGGGCGTGCCGCGCAGGTGCTCCCAGCTCTCCGCGTCGGCGTGCAGATCGAGGAACAGCGTCGTGGCGCCCGGCGCGCGCAGCCGCAGCTCCTCGCGGAGCCAGTGCCAGGGCAAGCCCGTGTAGCGGGCGGTGGCCGGCGTCGTCCGCGCCAGCGCCAGATGCGGCAGCCGCTGGCGCCGGTCGAGCAGGATCTGCCCGGTGACGAACACGGTCAGCGGGCCCACCGTCCCGGCGGCCGCCCGCAGCCGCGTCAGCACGGCCTGCGGCTCCACCGGGTCGGCCAGTTCGACGACGTTCGCGGTGTCCGCGCCCGCCAGCACCCCGGGCGGGACGGCCGCCAGCACGGGAAGCACCGTCGCCGCGTCCACCAGCCGCCCCTTCCCCACGGGCGAGGCGGCCACCAGCAACACGGTCCCCGTCATGGTCCCTCCCTGTCGATCACGTACCTCAGCACCGTAACCGCTGTGCCGGCCGCCGGGGCCGGGACGGTGGACGCCCGCCCGTTCGCGCGCGGAAATCCGCGTCGAACGCCCCCGTCAGAGCCTGCGCACCGCGAACACCGTCGTGTCGTCCGCCAGATGTCCCCGGGAGTGGCGCAGCACCCCGTCCCGTACGAGGGCCACGAGCCGCCTGGGGCGGGCGGTGCGCGGGTCCGCGGTGAGCGCGCGGGTCACCTCGACGGTCAGCGGGTAGAACGCGCCGTCCGGTGACCGGGCCTCGGTGACGCCGTCCGTGGTCATCAGGAGGGTCTCGTCGGCGGCGAAGGGGAACCGGCGGACCGGGGGCAGGGTGGGCACGCCCGGCGGGACGAGATCGCCGAGGCCGAGGGGGAGGCCGCCGGTCGTGGGCAGGGTACGGACGCCGCGAGGGCCGGCGATGAGGGGCGGATCGTGCCCGAAGTTGACGACGTCCACCGTGTCCGACGCGCCGTGCGGGAAGCCGAGCAGGAGAGCGGTGGCGAAGCGGTCGTTGTCCGAGCGGCCGAGGGCGGCGATGTGGTCCCGGTGCCGCCGGATGCGTACCGCCATGCGCTCGGCGACGGTGGCCAGGTCCGGCTCGTGGTAGCCGGCCTCGCGGAAGGTGCCCAGCAGGGCCGCCGCCGCCTCGACCGCGCCGAGTCCCTTGCCCTGTACGTCCCCGACGAGGACCCGGGTGCCGTGCGGGCCGGGCTGGATGTCGTAGAAGTCGCCGCCCACCCGGGCGTCGGTGTCGGCGGCCAGGTACACCCCGGCGTGCGAGAGACCACCCCACTCGGCGGGCAGCGGGCGCAGCACGGTGCGGCGGATCGTCTCGGCGATGCCCCGCATGCGCAGCAGGTGCTCCTCGCCGCGGATCCGGACCACGCACGCCGCCGCGGCCAGCAGGCCGCCCAGCGCGACCAGGATGAAGTCGGGCAGCCCGGCCCGGAACTCGTCGGGCCAGGCGCTGTCCACGATCGCGTACGCCAGCAGCGACAGCACCCCGAACACGGCCGTGCCCCACGCCCCGCAGAGCGCGGCGGCGATACCGGGGACCAGCACGATCCAGGAGATGATCCGGAAGTCCCCGGGCGTGACGGCGTCCACCACCGAGATCCCGAACAGCAGCAGCAACGGCGGCACCCAGGCGATGCTGCGGCCGCGCACCCGCAGCATCTGGTGCCGGTGCAGGGCCTCCCGGCGCCCGGCACGGGGGTACCGGACGAGCAGGCTCTGCCGGCCGCCCCCGGTCGCGGGCCTGGTCATGCACCACAGCGAAACACGCTCCCGTGCCGTGCGCATCCGTTGCCCCGCGCCCGGCCGACTTGCCGCCCGCCCCGCCGCGGTGTGCTCTGGAAGGCGGGGGCGAGGAGAGAGGAGTGCACCCATGGCTCACGCGGCACCCGCGCCCGGCGCACCCACCACCGGCCTGCCCGACATCTTCAGCGCGCGCACGCACATGATCGCCCGCTGGGCCGTACCGATCGGCCTGGGCCTCGTCTACGGCTACTGGGCCGCGGCCAACCGGCGCGACGCCGGCCCCATCACCGGCTGGAACCTGCTGTTCGGGTTCCTCACCGCGCTCGTCTTCGTCCTGGCCTACATCGGCGTCCGCGAGATCGCCAAGCGCCTGCACCGCGGGGCGCACGCACTGATCTGGGCGGCCTTCATGGGCATCGCGTTCGGCTTCCTGTACAGCCAGACCGGCTACAGCGTCCTGCGCTCGGCCATGATGTCGGTGGTGGTCGCCGGGGCCGTCCTGGTCACGCTGTTCTACCGCTACTACACCCACGAGAGAACGGCCTAGCCGTATCGCGGCAGGTCGTCCGTCGGGATCGTCCAGTCGGCGACGGTGACGTCCTCGCCGTACACGAACTCCTTGCGGGTGGCGTAACGGGGGCCGTCGGGAGTGTCGTGGATGTCGGTGAGGACGGCGCCCTCGCCGGTGCGGGGGTCGAAGATCGCGTAGACGGGGATGCCGATCAGGGGGTAGTCGCGCACCTTGCTCACCCAGTCGTTGTCCGGGTTGGAGCGGGAGACGACCTCGATGGCGGCGATGAGTGTCCGTGGGTCGAAGGAGCCCGGGACCTCCATGTCCGCCCAGGCGATCACCATGATGTCGGGGTGGCGCATGATGCCTTCGGGTTCGGCCTCGACATCCGGTGTTCCCGTGTGAGCGACCAGGTCTTCCGGCATGACCTTCTCAAGGCGCCTCCGAAGGTGCAGCGTGGTCAGCTCGTGGGGTCCGATGGGCGCCATCATGTCGTGGACGATGCCTTCCTTGGTGATCTCGAACTTGCCCGGGAGGGTGTCGTCCATGGACTGGAGGAAGTCCCGCATGGCCCGGTACAGGTGGGAGGCGCCCTGCTGCGCGTCGTCCGGGGCGATGGTCATGGCGCTCGCTCCTCGTCGTCTGTGCCCGCGGGCAAGGATCGTCGCCTTCATGCTAGGCGGGCCTCCTCGACATGGGTCCGGCAGTCGCGGCAGCGGCCGGGTGCGGCGGCGCGGAAGGCTCGGTCGCAGCTGTCGCAGGTCCGAAGGGGGTGACGCACGGCTTCGTGCGGTCGGGCGGGGGCGCGGAACGGGGGCGGGGGCGGTAGGTGCGCGGTGAGGCGGTGCGCCAGGAGGGCGGCGGGGCGGCGCAGGCCTTCGGGCGGAAGGTCGGACGTGAGGGCGTGACGTACGGCGCCGGGGGTCACTTCGCGTTCCAGCCAGGCGGCGACGCCGGGAGCGAGGTGGGCCGTGTCGCAGGCCGAGAGAAGCAGACCCGGGTCGTGGCGGCGGAGGCCGGCGAGGAGGTCGGTGGCGGTCTGGAGGAGGGCCGGGGAGGGCGTGACCGGCTGGGGTACGGCGGGCAGGGCCTTGCGGCCGGTCGGCCGTTTGCGGGTCGCGGGGTGTGCGGCGCCGGGGCCCGGGCGGGCGCCGGGCTGGTTGCAGGAGATCGTGCGGGTGACGATCCGGCCGGCGGGGGTCCGTTCGCGGACGCGGCGCAGGTAGCCGTGGGTCTCCAGCTCACGCAGGGCGGCGGCGATCCGGGTCGCGCCCTCGGGGAAACGGGCGGCGAGGGACTTGATGTCGACGCGTGCACCGGTCGGGAGGGACTGGATGTGGCAGGCCAGCCCGATCGCGAGGAGGGAGAGATCCGCGTGCTGGGTCAGGTGGTTGCCGATCACCGTGAACCGGGTGGCGTGGCGGGTGTGGTCGTGCGTGAGGCCGCCGGAGTGCGGCACTCGCCGGTGCGGGTGCTTGTTCTCGGCAACGCGGGGCTGGGCGTGCGGGGGCACGCTAGGGTGCTGCGTATCCATCGGGAAGCGGCTTTCTTCCTTGGTGGTCAGGCCCTCGCACTGGGATGCCAGTCCCGGCGGGGGCCGTCGCATGTCTGCGGTTGTTTGCGCTGAGCGTAAGGGAGTTGGGGAGCGCGAAATCCAGCCCGGCCGGTGATGTTCACTCGCCCGGGTGAGCGTGCGCGGCGGGCGGGAGGGGTGGGGCTCGGTGGGGTTCTTTCTCCCTCACGTTCCTTGGGAAAAGGCGCCGGCGGCACCGGAGCGCGAGCGGACGGGTTGCGGTGCCTCGACACGCAGTTCGGCCCAGACGGTCTTGCGCGGGAAGCGGCCCTCGGCCACGCCCCAACGGTCGGCCAGCGCCCCGACGAGCAGCAGGCCGCGTCCGGACTCGGCGTCCGGGGCGGGCACCTCGGGCTGCGGGAGCCGTTCGCTCCGCGTGTCCGTGACCTCCACTCGGAGGATGTCGCCGACGACGTAGAGCGTCAGCCGGAAGTCACGTCCCCGCACCTTGCCGTGGGTCGCGGCGTTGACGGCAAGTTCCGCGACGATCTGTCGCCCCGGGTCCAACGGCACCCCCCACGAGCGCAGTTGCTCGACCGCGAGCAGCCGGGCGAGGCGGGCGCCGCGTGGTGTGGAGGACAGCTGCACGCTGAAGTTGCGGACGGGGGTGTCGAGTTCGGCGGATTTCCGGTTCACGTCACTCAGCGTGGCCGTGGGTATCCACCGCGGGAAGTGACTCAGTGAATGCGTACGGTTACTGTCCGGGAGTTGTCCGGTGCTGTCCGGGCTGTCGGGACGGTTCGTAGGGGTAGGGCCTGCCGCACGGCAGCGGTACGACGGAGGGGTGCGGGATGACGGTCGAGCTCAGGACCGAGGCGGACGAGCCCGGTTGGGAGGTGGACCCGGACGACGAGTGGGGAGTCGCGGTCATCGCCACCGTCGGGCGCCAGCTGAAGCTGCGGCGGGAGGCGGTGGGGATGCGGGCGGCCGAGTTCGGGACGGCGGTCGGGTACGGGGAGGACCTGGTCTACAAGATCGAGGGCGGGAAGCGGATTCCCCGCCAGGAGTACCTGGACAAGGCGGACGAGGTGCTGGGGGCGGGCGGGCTGATCGCCGCGGCCTGGGAGGACGTGAAAAAGGTTCGGTACCCGAAGAAGGTGCGGGAACTGGGGAAGCTGGAGGCGAGGGCGGTCGAGATCGGGGGGTACGAGTGCAACGTCGTCGCCGGGTTGTTGCAGACGCCGGAGCACGCGCGGGCCGTGATCGGGGCGGCGCAACCGCCGTACTCGCCGGACGACGTGGAACGCATGGTGGCGGCTCGTCTGGCCCGGCAGTCGGTCTTCGAGCGCGACCCGGCCCCGTCGGTGCACTTCGTCCTGGAAGAGGCGCCGCTAAGGCGAGAGGTCGGGGGCACAATGGCATGGCGACAGCAGCTCGAACATCTGTTGGAGATGGGGCGGTTGAACAACGTCTCGCTTCAGGTCATGCCGACGAACACCGAACCGCATCCTGGGTTGGACGGCAGGATCGAGTTGCTGAAGTTCCCGGACGGCACGGCGGTGGGGCGCTCCGACGGTAAGTTCAACGGGCGGCCTGTCTCCGACCCGAGGCAGCTCCGCATCCTCGAGTTGCGATTGGGCACCATCCGGGCGCAGGCCCTCCCGCCGAGGGAGTCGTTGGCCTTCATCGAGAAACTGCTGGGAGAGACATGATGCGCAAGGCCTCCGCCGGGTACGCCTCCGAACTGGCGTGGTTCAAGAGCAGCTACAGCGGCGGCACCGACGGCGAGTCCTGCGTCGAGATCGCGACACAGCCCCGCACCATCCACGTCCGAGACTCCAAGCAGACCGACGGCCCCCGCCTCGCCCTCCGGCCGGAGGCCTGGTCGGCGTTCGTGACGTACGCGTCGGGAGGCTGACTCGTGTGGACCCCGGCATGGTGGCCGGGGTCCACACTTTCCCTCATCCCTCCACTCACCGGACGACAGGCAGCGCGCCCCGGTCGTCCGACGAGGTCCCTGAAACCTTCCTCTCCAGGAAACACCCGTTCGGCGCAACCCTCCACCGGAGGGCAGAGGCCACGTACACCCGATCGCAGCCACAGCGCTCGCATCGCCCGGCCCCGGGCCGTTGTCTGAGAGGGTGTCTCCCAGGCCAGCACATGCACGCGCCCTCCGGCTTCGCGGCGCCCTGTCCGCGGCGCTGATCGCCCTGTGCTGCCTGTTCGTGCCGCTGAGCGCGCTGTCCGCCTGGGCGACGTACGGCCTCGCCGACACCGGCAGATACGTCCGCACGATGGCGCCACTGGCCGGTGACCCGGCCGTGCGGGACGCGGTCGCCGACACCGTCGGTGACGAGGTGGCGGACCGGATCGACGGGACGCAGGGCGTGATGGGCCCGTTCGTGCGCGACGCGGTGCGCTCGTTCACGCAGACCGACGCCTTCCGGGCCGGCTGGGACGCGGCGAACCGGGCCGTGCACGACGCCGTGCTGCACGCCCTGCGCGACGACGACCGACCGCGCACCGACCCGGTCACCGTCGACCTCGCTCCCGTGACCACCCGCATCAAGGACCAGTTGGCCGACGAGAACCTGCCGTTGGCCCGCCGCATCCCGGTCCGCCACACCGCGGTCGCGGTCCTCGCGCCCGGCGACCTGGACCGGCTCCGAAAGGGGTACGACGTGCTGGAAGTCGCCGCCCTGTGGCTCCCGATCGCGGCCGTCGCCTTCGCCGTCGCGGGCATCACCGTCGCGACCTGTCGCCGCCGCGCGATCACCGCCACCGCCCTCGGCACGGCCCTGGGCGGCGCCCTGCTCGCCGCGGCCGTGGCGGTCGGCCGCCGGCTCACCCTGTCCGACCTGCCCGCTTCGGTCTCCCGCCCCGCCGCCGGCGCGGTCTACGACGCCCTCACCGCCACCCTGCGCACCGCGTCCTGGCTGCTCGTCACCCTCGGCCTCGCGGTGGCCCTGACCACCTGGCTCACCGGCCGCTACGGCCATCGCCTACGACGTCCCCCGTCCCCGGGGACGCCCGCTCCCACCCCCCAGTAACCGACACGAGCCCAAGCCTGACGACGCCCGACGCGGGCGCGTCGGCTTCGGATCACGTCCGGTCTGTGCTCCACCTGCGCAAACGCCTCCCACCGGGGCCGGGGTGAGCGGACATAATGGGCACATGGCCCGTGAGTTCCCCGTCAGTCTCACTCCGCCCGACTGGCTGGTGCGGAATCTCCGGGCGCAGCAGGCGCCGGTCAACCGGCCCGCCGTCGCCCGGGCGGCCGTCGCGCTCGCGCTGCCGCTGGCGGTCGGACTGGCCTTCGACCGTCCCGGCTACGGGGCGCTCGCCGCCATGGGCGCCCTGAACGGCGTCATCAGCGACACCGCCGCCGCGTACCGGATGCGGGTGCTCAACATCGCCGTGCCACAGCTCTTCGGCGCCGCCGGCGTCACCTTCGGCACCCTCGTGTACGGGCACGGCTGGGTCGCCGTCGCCGCCGTCACCGGCATCGCGCTGGTCTCCGGAATGATCTCGACGATCGGCGCGGTCGCCTCCGTCTCGGGCCTGCTCCTGTTGCTGAACTGCGTCGTCGGGGCGGGCCTGCCCATGCCGGGCCCCTGGTGGGCGCCTGCCCTGCTCATCGGCGGCGGCGGGCTGCTCGTCCTGCTCCTCGCCCTGATCGCCTGGCCGCTGCGCGCCGGCGTCCCCGAACGGCTGGCGGTCGCCGGCACCTACGACGGCGTCGCGAACCTGCTCACCACCTGCGCGGGCCGGTCGGAGGTGGCCTACGACGACGCCCGGCACACCGTCACCGACGCCATGAACAACGCGTACGACCTGGTGCTGTCCCACCGCGCCCGCCACCACGGCCGCAGCCCGGAACTGACCCGGGTGATCGCCCAGTTGAACGCCGTCACCCCAATGCTGGAGGCCGCCCCCGCCGTCCACCTCAGCGGCAGCCCGCTGCCCGCCGAGATCCCGGCGGCCGTCCGCTCCCTCGCCGACGCGGTGCGCGGCGGCCGCACCGAGCCCCTCACGCTCCACCTGCCGCCCCCGACCACCGAGACCGGCCGCGCCATCGACCACGCCCTGCGGCACGCCGCCTCGGTCGTCACCGCCCCGGACATCGACCCGAGCGGTCTGGAGGACCGGCTCGGCCGCCCCGCCGCTCTCGGCATCCGCACCGCCCGCGCCACCCGCAGCATGCTGCTGTCCGCCGGCTCCTGGCGCTACGGCCTGCGCCTTGCCCTGTGCATCGGCATCGCCCAGGCCCTGGTGTCGATCATCTCCGTCCCGCGCTCGTACTGGGTCGCCCTGACCATCACCTTCGTCCTCAAGCCCGACTTCGGCTCGGTCTTCTCCCGCGCCCTGCTGCGCGCGCTCGGCACGGTCGCCGGGCTGGTCGTCGCCGCGGGGGTGCTCTCCGAGGTGCCGCGCGGCTGGTGGGACGTACCGGTCATGCTGGTGCTCGCCCCGCTGATCCCGGCGCTCACCCCGCGCGGGTACGGCTTCCAGACCGCCGCCATCACGCCGGTGATCCTGCTGCTCTCCGACATCCTCAACCAGGAGGGCACCGCACTGCTGCTGCCCCGCCTCGTCGACTCCCTCATGGGCTGCGCGATCGCGCTGATCGCCGGGTACCTGCTGTGGCCGGAGAGCTGGCACACCCGGGTCGGCGCCCGCCTCGCCGACGCCGTGGCGGACACGGCCGCCTACGTCGAGACGGCCTTCGCCGCCACGGCAGACCCCGGGGCCCGCGCGCGGATGCGCCGCCGGCTGTACCGCGACCTGTCCGGCATCCGTACGGAGTTCCAGCGCGCCCTGACCGAACCACCGCCGACCGGTCGGCGCGCAGCCGCCTGGTGGCCGCTGGTCGTCGCCGTGGAACGCATGGTGGACGCGACGACGGCGGCACGGGTCCGCATCAAGCACGGATCCGCACCGCCGTCGCAGGCAGAGGTCGACCAGGTGGCCCGGCAGCTGCGGGAACTCTCCGCGGGTCTGCGCGAGGTGGACACCCTCGTCCCGGTCCGCTCGGACCTCACGGGCCCGGCGGGCAGCGTCCTGGAGCCGCTGCGGCAGGAGGTCGCGGCGGCGCGGGCGATCGCGTCACCGCTGACCTAGCACCGCCCAGCCGTCCGGGCCGCTCAGATGCCGATGTCGCCCCCGTCCTTGCGCCATACGGCCACCACCGCGGGACGGTTCATCTTGCCGGGTCCGTCGGGCCAGGCGCTCAGCGGCTTCTCGGCGGTCGCCCCGTCGAGCTCGCCCGGGTGCTGCACCGCAACCAGGACCCGCCGGTCCTGGACGAGCGGGCCGCAGGTCTCCGCACCCTTGGGCACCGTCAGGAACTGCTTCAGCTCACCGCGCCGGTCACCGCGCGTGGCGACACCGAAGAGGCCGTCGTGCGAGCCGAGCTGCGCGCCGTCCGTGGAGATCCAGAGGTTGCCGTACGAGTCGAAGGCCACGTTGTCCGGGCAGGAGATCGGGCTGACGTCGTCCTTCGGGAACCCGGCGAAGTAGGTGGCCGGGTCCTCCGGGTCACCGGCGACGAGGAACAGCGACCAGGCGAAGCGGGTGGCGTCGGCCCGGTTCCAGCGCTCGGTCAGCTCCAGGATGTGCCCGTGCTTGTTGGCGTTGCGGGGGTTGGCCTCGTCCGCCTTGGCGTTCGTGCCGACACCGCGGTTGGTGTTGTTGGTGAGGGCGACGTACACCTTGCCGGTGTGCGGGCTGGGCTCGATGTCCTCGGGCCGGTCCATCTTCGTCGCGCCGACCTTGTCACCGGCGAGGCGCGTGAAGACGTACACCTCCTCGGCGGTCATGCCCTCGACGTGGGACACGGCACCGCGCGACGTGGCCGTGGCCAGCGGGATCCACTCGCCGCTGCCGTCGAACTCGCCGTCCTCCGGGAGCTTGCCGGTGCCGTCGATCTCGATCGCCGGGGAGTCACCGGTGAGCTTGGCGACGTAAAGGGTGCCCTCGTCCAGCAGCGAGAGGTTGTGCTCACGCGCGGCGCGGGAGTTCCCCTTCATCATCCGCTTGCTGCCGACGAACTTGTAGAAGTAGTCGAACCGCTCGTCGTCACCGGAGTACACGACCGGCCGGCCGTCGTCGGTCAGCCGCACGGTGGCGCCCTCGTGCTTGAAGCGGCCGAGCCCGGTGTGCTTGCGCGGCTTGGAGTCGGGGTCGTACGGGTCCAGTTCGACGACGTATCCGAAGCGGTGCACCTCGTTCGGCTCCTGCGCGACGTCGAAGCGCTTGTCGAACCGCTCCCACTTGCGCTCGGTGGCGCCGGTGCCGATGCCGTAGCGCTTGTCCGTGGCGCGGGTGGCGTTGGCGAAGTACTGGTTGAAGTTCTCCTCGCCGTGCAGCGTGGTGCCCCACGGGGTGACGCCGCCGGCGCAGTTGTTGAGCGTGCCGAAGGCCTTGCGGCCGGTCGGGTCGGCGGAGGTCTTCAGGAGGTCGGAGCCGGCGGCGGGGCCGGTGATGCGGAACTCGGTGGTCGCGGTGACGCGCCGGTTGAGCGGGTGGCGGGAGACGGGGGTGAGCTTGCCGGTACGGCGCTCCTCCTCGACGACGACCGCGGACAGGCCGTGCGCGGCCCAGGCGATCTCGACCTGCTCCTTGGTCGGGTTGGCCGCGTCGTAGCCGCGGAACATCAGGATCTCGTCGGTGTACTCGTGGTTGGCCACGAGGACCTGGCGGCCGCGCTCGCCGGGCAGCGGCAGCAGCGCGAGGAAGTCACAGTTGTACCCGAACTGACCGGCCTGGGCCTTGGCGGACTGCTTCTCCGGGTCGAAGGCGGGGGCGCCGCGCAGGATGGGCTCGCCCCAGCGGATGACGATGTTCTGGCCGTACCCCTCGGGGATGGTCACGACGTCGTCGGTGTTCGGCTCGACCGACGTGAAGCGCAGGCCGCGGGCGCCCTTGTCGGTGGGCTTGTGCCAGTGACCGGCGGGCGCGGCCTCGGCCTGCGGCGCGGCGGCGCCCCGCTGTACTCGATCATCCCGGCGGGTATCGCGGGCCACAACACGGCCTTCTTCGACACCTACGGCGCCCGGCCCTCCAAGGACAGGGC
>NZ_JBFBJT010000180.1:0-12694 GCF_040686175.1 Streptomyces sp. NPDC086077
CCGCTTCCCGCCCCCCCCCCGCGCGCGCGCGGGGGCCCGGCGGGGGGGCCCCCCCCCCCCCCCCCCCGCTTCCGCCCCGACCTGCGGGACGAGGCACTGCGCCGCGAACTCGCTCCGAACGGCGAGCTGATCGTCGGCTACGTCGGGCGGCTCGCGCCCGAGAAGCACGTCGAGCTGCTCTCCGGTGTCTGCGGGCTGCCCGGCGTGCGCGTGGTCGTCGTCGGCGACGGGCCGAGCCAGCCGGGGCTGGCCGAGGCGCTGCCCGGCGCGGTCTTCCTGGGCCGCCGCACCGGCGACGAACTCGCCCGGATCTTCGCCTCGCTGGACGTCTTCGCCCACACCGGCCCCTTCGAGACCTTCTGCCAGACCGTGCAGGAGGCCATGGCCAGCGGTGTAGCCGTGGTCGCGCCCGCCGCCGGCGGGCCCATGGACCTGGTCGACCACGGCCGCACCGGACTCCTGGTGCCGCCGCGCGACGCGGACGCCGTCCGGGACGCCGTGGCCGCCCTGGCCGCCGACCCGGCGCTGCGCGCGGCCTTCGCCCACACCGCCCGCGCCACCGTCGAGGGCCGCACCTGGGCCGCCATCGGCGACCAGTTGATCGCCCACTACGAAGCCGTCCTCGACGCGCGCAAGCCGGCGGTGGCGGCATGAACGCGTCCCTGCGCATCGTCCGGCTGGCGAACTTCGTCGCCCCCGCCTCCGGCGGCCTGCGCACCGCGCTGCGGGAGTTGGGCAAGGGCTTCAAGCTCGCGGGCCACGACCCCGTCCTGATCGTGCCGGGCGAGAAGTACAGCGACCGGGACACCGAGCAGGGCCGGGTGATCACCCTGCCCGGACCGGTGCTCCCCGGCACCGGCGGCTACCGCGTCCTCGTCGACAAGCGCCGCGTCGCCGCGCTCCTGGAGCAACTCGGCCCGGACCGCCTGGAGGTCTCCGACCGGACGACCCTCAGGTGGACGGGCAGGTGGGCGCGGCGCGCCCGGGTGCCCGCCGTGATGGTCTCCCACGAGACCGCGGACGGCGTCCTGCGCACCTGGGGCCTGTCGGAGAACCTCTCCCGGCGCGCCGCCGACGCCCTCAACGTGCGCACGGCCCACACCTACTCGAAGGTCGTGTGCACCACCGAGTTCGCCGAGCGGGAGTTCATCCGGATCGGCGCCCGCAACGTCGTACGGGCGCCCTTGGGCGTCGACCTGATGAACCGGCGCCCCACCATGCGCGACGCCGCGCTGCGCGACACCCACGCGCGGGCGGACGAGAAGCTCCTGGTGATGTGCTCCCGGCTGTCCGTCGAGAAACGGCCGGGAACCGCCCTGGACGCCCTGGAGTCGCTGCGCCAGCGCGGGGTGCGGGCGGTGCTCGTGGTGGCCGGCAACGGGCCGCTGCGCGCGAACCTGGAGAAGCGGGCGCAGGAGCGCGACCTGCCGGTGACCTTCCTCGGGCACGTCGCCGACCGCAGCCTGCTCGGCGCGCTCCAGGCCACCGCCGACGTGTGCCTGGCCCCGGGCCCGGCCGAGACGTTCGGGCTCGCCGCACTGGAGGCCATGGCCTGCGGCACGCCGGTCGTGGCGAGCGCGTCCTCCGCGCTGCCCGAGGTGATCGGACCCGCCGGGGCCACCGCGGCGGACAACGGCGACGCCTTCGCGGACGCCGTGGAGATGCTGCTCGACCGCCCCGAGCGTGAGCGCCGGGAGGTTGCACGCGCGCGTGCGGAGTGCTTCGGCTGGGGTACGGCGGTGGACGCCTTCCTCGCCGTGCACGACGCGGCGGTGCCCGAGCGACCGTTCGCCCGTGCGGAGGGCGCGGCATGAGATCCGTCCGTTACGTCGCCCTCGGGGACTCGCTGACCGAGGGGGTGGGGGACCCCGTCGGGAGTGGGTGGCGCGGCTGGGCCGCGCTGCTCGCCGGCGGGCTGTCCGAGCCGCCCGCCGTATTCACCAACCTCGCGGTCAGCGGGGCGCAGACCAGCGACGTGCTGGAGACCCAGCTGCCCGCCGCGCTGGCCCTGCAGCCGGACGTCGCGTCCGTGCTCGTCGGTGTGAACGACACGCTGCGCCGCACGTTCGACATCCACCACATCACCGAACGCCTCGACAAGGTGTACGCGGCCTTCACCCGGCAGGGCACGGCCCTCCTCACCGCCTGCCTGCCGGACCCGGGTTCGATGCTGGGGCTGCCGGGGGTGCTGGCCAGCCCGCTGGCCCGGCGGCAGCGGGCGGTGAACGTCGTGGTCCACGCGCTCTCCGAGCGCTACGGGGCGATGCATGTGCACGCGGCCGAGGGGGACTGGGTCGACGACCGGGCCATGTGGTCCTCGGACCGGCTGCACCCGGGGGAGCGCGGACACCGGCAACTGGCCGTCCGGTTCCACGGGCTGCTCGCGGACGCCGGGATCGCCACGGGCACCGCGCCGACAGCCGATCCCGAGTTCCCGCCGCCGACCAGGTCGGCGAGCCTGTTGTGGCTCGCCACCGCGGGCACGGCCTGGGTGCTGCGGCGGTGCAACGACCTGCTGCCCCAGCTGCTGCGTCTCGCAGCCGTCGAGATGCGGCACCGCGCGCGTGGCACCAGCGCCCGGCTCGACCTGCGGTCCGCGACCGCGGTGTCGACGGCGCTGGCGGCGCTGGCGCTGCCGGAGCCGGAGCCGAGGGCCTGGCCCGCGCAGCGGCCCGAGCCGGGGAAGCTGCTTCTGCCCGAAGGGCTGTCGATGCCGGAGCAGCGGACGGCGCCGGACCAGCGGGCGATGGCCGAGCAGCACCCGATGCCGGACCAACGGGTCGTGGCCGAGCAGGGGGTTGTGCCGGGTCAGCGATCGGTCGGGGAGCAGCGCTCGGTGGCGGATCAGCGGTCGGCGCCGGGTCAGCGGTCGGTGCCCGGTCAGCGGTCGATCACGGAGCAGCGGCCGGTCACGGAGCAACGGCCGGTCACGGAGCAACGGCCGGCACCGGATCAGCGTTCGGTCGCTGAGGCGCAGACGGCGACGGAGGCGGCGTAGGGCCGAGGCCCCCGCACGGGGTCCCCGGGTGTGTCAGCGACGGCGTACCGCCACGAAGCGCACCGGTGTGCCCGGCGCCGCCTGTGCGGCCGCCGGGAGGTCTGCCGTGCGGACCACCGCGATGACCGGGTAGCCGCCAGTGGTCGGGTGGTCGGCGAGGAAGACGACCGGCCGGCCGTCGGGCGGGACCTGGACCGCTCCCAGGACCATGCCCTCGCTGGGCAGTTCGCCGGGACGGGCCCGCTCCAGGGCGGGTCCCTCGGTGCGCAGCCCGATCCGGTTTCCGGCGGCGGACACGCGGTACGGGCGCGACGTGAACATCCGTACGGCCTCCCGCGTGAACCAGTCCTCGCGGGGCCCGAGTGTCACCCGCAGGACCAGCTCCGTCGGCGGCGCGGGCTGCGGGGCGCCGTCCACGCGCGCGTGGGGGCCGGTGACCCGCCCCAGGGGGAGCACCGCGCCGTTCGTGAGCGGCGGCGGGCCGAGCCCCGACAGCAGGTCCGTGGAGCGGCTGCCGAGCACCGGCTCGACGGTGACGCCCCCGGAGACGGCCACATAGCCGCGTACCCCGCGCGTCGCCGCGCCGACGTCCAGGACCGCGCCCGCGGGCACCCGCACCGGCGCGCCCCAGGCGACCGGGCGCCCGTCCACGGTGACCCGGCAGGGCGCGCCCGTGACCGCCACGGTGACCGGGGAACGCGGCCGCACCGCGCAGCCGTTGATCGTGGTCTCCAGAAGGGCCGCCTCGGGCGGATTGCCGGTCAGCCGGTTGGCGAGGGCCGCCGCGGGCTGGTCGAGCGCCCCGGAGCGCGGCACGCCGAGGTGGGCGTGCCCGGGACGGCCCAGGTCCTGCACGGTGGTCAGCGCCCCGGCCCGTACGACGGCGAGCGCACGGTCCGTCATGAGTGCCCCACCGGGTCCCGGAGTGCGGCGGCCACGGGGACGAAACGCACGCGCGTGCCCGGGGACAGCAGAGCGGCCGGTGTGCGGGCGTGGTCCCACAGCACCACGTCCGTGCTGCCGATCAGCTGCCAGCCGCCCGGCGAGGCGTGCGGGTAGACGCCCGTGTACGGTCCGGCCAGCGCCACCGAACCCGCCGGGACGGCGGTGCGCGGTGTGGCGCGGCGCGGGACGTCGTAGCGCGGCGGCAGACCGGTGAGGTAGCCGAAGCCGGGCGCGAACCCGCAGAAGGCGACCCGGAACTCCGTTCCGGCGTGGATGCGTGCCACCTCCCGCTCGCTCACGCCCCACAGGGCGGCGACGTCCGTGAGGTCGGGGCCGTCGTAGCGCACCGGGACTTCGACGGCCTCCCCCGCGCGCGGGGGAGCGGGCCGCACGTCGGCGGCGGTCAACTCGGAGGCCAGCCGGGCGACGTCGGGCAGGCCGTCGAGAAGGACGGTACGGGCCGCGGGCACGATCTCGCGGACCGTCAGCGACCCCTCGGCGCGGCGGCGCAGCAGCTCGGCGTGCAGCGCCTGCGCCTCCTCGCCGGAGGAGACCTCGACGAGCAGGGCGTCGTCCCCGACCGGCAGCACCCTCATGCGAAGGCCTCCACCCGGACACCGGTCTCTTCGAGCCGTCGGCGCACCCGCCGGGCCAGCTCCACCGCGCCGGGCGTGTCCCCGTGCAGGCACAGGGAGCGCGCGCGTACGGCGATGCGGGCCCCGGAGTGGGAGACCACCGTCCCGGAGTGGGCGAGGTCCACCGACCGTGCCACGACGGCCTCGGGATCGGTCACGACGGCGCCCTCCCGGCCGCGCGGCACGAGGGTGCCCTGGTCGGTGTACGCGCGGTCCGCGAACGCCTCCAGGACCGGCGGCAGTCCGGCCTTTGCGGCCGCCGCCAGCAGCCGGGAGCCGGGCAGTCCCAGCACCGGCAGCGAGCCGTCGGCGAGGAGCACGCCGTCGACGACCGCGGCGGCCTGCTCCTCGTCGTGCACCACGCGGTTGTACAGGGCGCCGTGCGGCTTGACGTAGGCCACACGGGCGCCGGCCGCGCGCGCGAAGACCTCCAGGGCGCCGATCTGGTAGGCCACCTCGGCCGCCAGCTCGGCGGGCGGCACGTCCATCGCGCGCCGCCCGAACCCTGCCAGATCGCGGTAGGAGACCTGCGCGCCGATCGTCACCCCGCGCGCGGCGGCCAGCTCGCACACCCGCCGCATGGTGGCCGCGTCCCCGGCGTGGAAGCCGCAGGCCACGTTGGCGCTGGTGACGACGGACAGCAGCTGCTCGTCGTCGGTCAGCCGCCAGCGGCCGAAGCCCTCGCCGAGGTCGGCGTTCAGATCGATCGCGGTCATGGGTCCCCTTGGCTGTTCAGGCCACGCGGTACTGCTCGTCGCGGGCGTCGGTGAGGAACATCTGGCCCGGTGCGTGGGTGAGGGCGAACGGCGGCCGGGAGGCCATCACCGCCGCCTGCGGGGTGACTCCGCAGGCCCAGAACACCGGGATGTCGTCCGGATCGGCGGTCACCGGTTCGCCGAAGTCGGGCCGGGCGAGGTCGCCGATCCCGAGCGCCGACGGGTCACCGCAGTGCACGGGGCCGCCGTGCACCGCCGGGAGCAGGCTGCTCTCCCGGATCGCCGCCGCCAGCCGCGTGGGCGGGACCGGCCGCATGGACACCACCATGGGCCCGTGCAGCCGCCCGGCCGGACGGCACTGACGACTGGTCACGTACATCGGCACGTTCCGTCCCTGCTCGACGTGGCGCAGCGGGACGCCCGCACCCGACAGCGCCCATTCGAAGGTGAAGCTGCACCCGATCAGGAACGACACCAGATCGTCCCGCCAGTGCCCGAGCACGTCCGTCGGCTCGTCCACCAACTCACCGTCCCGCCACACCCGGTAGCGCGGCAGGTCGGTGCGCAGATCCGCCCCCGCCGCGAGCTCGGTCGTCCAGGAACCGGCGTCCGTGACGTCCAGCACCGGGCAGGGCTTCGGGTTGCGCTGGCAGAACAGCAGCATGTCGTAGGCCCAGTCGGCGGGCACCGCGATCAGGTTGGCCTGGGTGTGGCCCGCCGCGACCCCGGCCGTGGGGCCGGTCAGTCCCGCACGGAACCGGGTCCGGGCCTCCTGCGGGGTCCACGCGTGCGCGTGCTGGTCGACGAGGGTCAGGGGAAGGTCGTCGGTGCGGTTCACACCAGTTCCTTCCCGCGCGTCTCGGGCAGCCCCAGCAGCGCCAGCGCCGCGAGTCCGTAGCCGATCGCGCCGAAGACCAGCGCGCCGCCCACACCCCAACTGTCCGCCAGGAAACCGACGGTGGTGGGGAAGACCGCGCCGACCGCACGGCCGGTGTTGTACGTGAAGCCCTGCCCCGTACCGCGTACGGCGGTCGGGTACAGCTCGCTCAGGAACGAGCCGAAGCCGCTGAAGATGGCCGACATGCAGAACCCGAGCGGGAAACCCAGCACCAGCACGAGGGTGTCGGCGCCGCCGGGGATGTTCGCGTACGCCAGGATGCAGACCGCCGACAGCAGGGCGAACAGCCAGATGTTGCGCCGCCGGCCCAGTTTGTCGGTGAGGTAACCGCCCGTGAGATAGCCGACGAAGGCGCCGGAGATCAGGAAGGTCAGATAGCCGCCGGTGCCGACGACGGACAGGCCGCGCTCCGACTTCAGGTACGTCGGCACCCAGGTCGCCAGCGTGTAGTAGCCGCCCTGGACGCCGGTCGAGAGCAGCACCGCGAAGAGCGTCGTCCGCAGCGGGCCCGGCGAGTCGGCCGTGCCTCGCCTGAAGATGGCCGCGAACGATCCCTTCTGGGGGTTCTTCCGCCGTGCGGCGGCCGCCTCGGGGGCGTCCTGCACACGTCGCCGCATCCAGATGACCAGCAGGGCCGGCAGCGCGCCGGTCCAGAACATCACGCGCCACGCCAGGCCCTCGTCGAGGAACGAGAAGACCAGCGTGTAGACGATCGCGGCCAGCGCCCAGCCGACGGCCCAGGAGCTCTGGATCACGCCGAGGGTGCGGCCCCGGTGCTTGGCACCGGCGTACTCGGCGACCAGGATCGCACCGACCGCCCACTCACCGCCGAAGCCCAGGCCCTGCAGCGCCCGGAAGACCAGCAGTGTCTCGTAGTTGGGCGCGAAGCCGCAGGCCACCGTGAAGACGGCGTACGTGACGACCGTGATCATCAGCGCCTTGACCCGGCCGATGCGGTCCGCCAGCACGCCCGCGAGGGCGCCGCCGATCGCGGACACGACGAGCGTGACGGTGGTGAACAGGCCCGTCTGGCCGCTGTCCAGACCGAAGTAGGCGGCCAGCGCGACCATGCTCAACGGGAGAGTGAAGTAGTCGTACGAGTCCAGCGCGTAGCCGCCGAACGCGCCGGCGAAGGCGCGGCGGCCGCGCGGGCCGAGGGCGCGCAGCCAGCCGAACGCGCCGTCGGCGTCGTGCTGTTCACCCTTTCCCGGGTGCGCGTCGGTGGGCAGGGCCTGTGGTGGAGGGGTCGTGCTCATGGGCACCTCGCAGAGGGGGACGGAGGGTGCTGCGGACTGAGCAGTGCCGTGCGGAAGCGCGGCGGCGCCGCCGCCGTGGGGGAGGGGCGGCACCGTTCGTAGCAAGGTAGGGGATCGTTCAACGATCCCTCAATACTCATGTTGTTTCGTTCTGGTATCTGCGGTTGAATTCCGGGCATGGCAGAGCAGCTGACGGGACTGGCCGACGACCGGGCCCTCCTGGGGCGCACCAGCACCGCCGAACGCGTCTCGGACATCCTCAGGAGCCGGATCGCCGAGGGCTACTTCCCGCCCGGCACCCGGCTGTCCGAGGACAGCATCGGCGGGGCGCTCGGCGTCTCACGCAACACCCTGCGCGAGGCGTTCCGGCTGCTCACCCACGAACGTCTGCTGGTCCACGAGCTGAACCGGGGCGTCTTCGTCCGGGTCCTGGCCGTGGAGGACGTCGAGGACATCTACCGCACCCGGCGCCTGGTCGAGTGCGCCGTCGTCCGGGGGCTCGGCGAGCCGCCCTACGCGCTCGACGGCCTCGCGTCCGCCGTGACGGAAGGGCAGCGGGCGTCGGCCGAGCATGACTGGAAAGGCCTGGGTACGGCCAACATCCACTTCCACCGCGAACTGGTCGCCCTCGCCGGCGGCGAACGCACCGACGAGCTGATGCGCAGCGTCTTCGCCGAACTGCGCCTCGCCTTCCACGTCGTGGACGACCCGCGACGGCTGCACGAGCCCTACCTCACCCGCAACCGCCAGATTCTGCAGGCCCTTCAGGCGGGCGACAGGCGCGAGGCGGAGCGCCTGCTGGAGGTGTACCTCGACGACTCGCTGAAGCGGGTGGTGGAGGTCTACCGCCGGCGGGTGGGCGACGACGCGTAGGGCGTCCCCCGGGCCCGGCGGCCGGCGTGACGTGGGGAGGCATCTGCGTCGTTTGGGCCGTTGTCACACCGAGGACCTAATCTGTGCACCGTGACTTCGCCTGCATCGACGGACAGTGTTCCGCCCCAGTTCAGCGCGGGGCCGCGCCCAGCCCCGGGCCCGGCCGCCGACGAAGGACTGGCGCGGCGGCTGCGCGCGCTCGCCTGCACCGCGCCGCTGCACGACCTCGACGCGCGCAAGGCCAACCTCGCGGGTGAGTACTCGGTGTACGGCATGGCGGAGGTGGCCCTCGCCGCCATCGACCTCGTCACGCTGAACATGGACTTCGACACCGGCGCCGACCACGACCAGGTGGTGGCCCGGCTGGTCCCGCGCATTGCCGCGCAGGCCCCGCGCCGGCCGTCCGCCGAGCACGAGCGGGTGGCCCGCTGGGTCCTGGAGAACCTCATCAACGTCGGCAGCGTGGACCGTGGATTCCGCGCGGTCTACGGCACCTTCGCACCGGATGGGGCATATGTCCGGCGGGACTACGACTTCAAGCTGATCGAGGAGGTGCCCGGGCCCGGCGGCAGCGTCTACCTGCGCACCACCGACGAGGCGGTGAACGTCCTCGTCGGTGCCCTGGACACCGATGTCACCAGCGCGCAGATCGCGGCCGAGGTCAAGCTGGAGGTGCTGATCAACCGAGGCCGGCTGGCCGACGCCCAGCTGGCGGCCGAACAGGCGCGCTACCGCACCGTGCAGTACTCGGAGACGCTCCGCCGCGCCTTGGAGGCGACCCGGCGCAACGTCCGGGCGGTGGACTGGCTCAGCACCGTCCCCGACATGATCGCCGAGGCCCTCGACCACGTCGCCGACCGCTACCGGCACGAGAACGCCATCCTCACCAACATCCGCAAGGCGCGCGACGAGTCGGAGGACCCGGAGCACAAGCGGCGGGCCGCCGAGCTGGTCGACATCGTCAAGGACTGCATCCGGCGGCACACCCAGTTGCAGTCGCGACTGCTGGAGGCCGGGCCCCTGTTCCGCGCCGAGCAGGACCGGCAGGCCTTCGCGACCCCGATGTCCACGGCGGGCATCGACCTGTACGGGCACCTCGTCGCGCCGGTGCTGCCGCTGCCGCTGGAGCAGGCCATCCGCGTCACGGACGCCTTCTTCGCCAAGGGGACCGGACTGCGCACGCCGGTGTCCGTCCGGGTCGGGGACCTGGTCGACATACTGCTGACTCCGCCCGTGGAGCGCGAGCACCTCGGGGCGGAGATGCCGGAGCCCGATCTGATCGCCACACCGGACGACAGCCGCTTCAGCGAGGAGCAACTGGCCGCGGCCAACGCGCTGCTGGATCTGCCGCCGGACGCCCCGATACGTCTCTCGGGGCTGTTGGCCCAGGCCCGCCGGACGGACCCCGACCTGCCGTACCTGGTGGCGCTGATGGCGGTCCACGCGGCCAGCCCGCCGGTCGGGACGGCGTACCGGCAGGGAGAGGAGAAGCTGCTGTTCTCCGTGGACGACGGGACGGAGCTGGACGACCCCGAGTTCGGCGGGGCCGACCTGATCGTCGGCACGGCCCTGCTGGACGCGGCGGGGATGACAGCGGACCGTACGGAGGCCGCGTGATGACCACTGAGGAGTTGCAGTCGTGAGCGAGCACGTTGAGCCGGAAGGCGCCGGGGCGCCGGGGAGCGCCGCCGTCACCCCCGCCGACGCCGCCGACGCGGCGCGGCTCGTCGCGTTCGGGTTGCAGCCGAAGCTGCCGCCCGCCCGCGACCAGGAGTACGCCGACCTGCTGCGGCGCTACCGCGAGCACCCCGCGTTCGCGCGGCTCGCGGACGCCGTGGCCGCCGGCCTGGGCCTCGTCGTGCTGGAGGTGTCCCCGCGCGCGGGGATGGCCGTGACCGCGGCCGAGGACTCGGTGTTCGCGGTGCGGATGGGCGACTACGCGCGGCGTACGGCCGCCGACTCCGGCGACCGCTTCCTGCACGGGCTCGCGCATCTCGCGGTCGCCGCCATGGCGTTCCCGCGCCCCGAGGACCTCGCCGACGACGGTTACATCGGCCGTGTGACGGTCAACGGCGTCGACGCCTTCGTGCGCCAGGCCTGCCGACGGCTGGAGGAGCGGGCCGCCGAGCAAGGGGAGAACACCGACCCCGCGACCGACGCGCCCGGGCTGGAGGCAGCCTGGCGGATCTGGGTCAGACGCAGCGCCACCGGCGCCACCAAGGACGCGCGGCGCCTCGCGGGCTCCACGACCGGCATCGTCGGCAAGGCCGTGGCCTTCCTCACCGACTCCGGTTTCCTGCAGCGCACCGGCGACGACAACGGCGGCACCTACCGCACGACCGCCCGCTACCAGCTCCAGGTGCGTGACATGGCCGGCAGCGCGGCCATGGCCGAGTTGCTGGAGC
Organism: Streptomyces sp. NPDC086077; assembly: GCF_040686175.1. NCBI lineage: Bacteria > Bacillati > Actinomycetota > Actinomycetes > Kitasatosporales > Streptomycetaceae > Streptomyces > Streptomyces sp. NPDC086077. The sequence continues at coordinate 10,727 of NZ_JBFBJT010000180.1, forward strand.
TGGGCGTCGTCCCGGTGACCGACGGCACCCCGACGTTGCTGCCTCCCGAGGAGGGCGACGATCTGGAACTGGTGGCCGATGCCGGGCTGCCCTTCCACTCGGCCTGACTCCTCGGCCTCCCGGCCCCGCCCCCGAACTTCCCGATCCGCACGTCGATCCGCACGTAGAACCGCACTTCACCGATCTGCCGAAGACTTACGAGAGTCCGCCATGTACGAGCTGTCCCGGGTCCGCCTCTACTCCATCGGGCCCGCCGGTGCGCGCTACGCCGACACCGTGCTTGACCTGCGCGGTGTGGGCGAGCCCGTGCCCGACCCCGCGCCGACGCAGGCGGAGTTCTTCGAGGAGGAGCCGGTCGGCCCGCCGCGCCGACCCGCCCCCGCCGGCGTGCTCTTCCTGGAGAACGGCGGCGGCAAGTCCGTGCTGCTCAAGCTGATCTTCTCGGTGATGCTGCCGGGCCACCGGAACACCTTGGGCGGCGCCAGCTCAGGTGTGCTGCGGAAGTTCCTGCTCGCCGACGACTGCGGGCATGTCGCGCTGGAGTGGCAGCACGTGCTGACCGGCGAGTGCGTCGTCGTCGGCAAGGTGAGCGAGTGGCGCGGGCGGCAGGTCTCCAACGACCCGCGGAAGTTCGCCGAGGCCTGGTACTCCTTCCGGCCCGGACCGGGGCTCAGCCTGGACAACCTGCCCGTCGCCGAGGCCACCGCCGTACGGCCGTCCATGGAGGGCCAGTCGGGGGCGCAGGGGCGGCGGCGCACCATGAAGGGGTTCCGGGACGCGCTCACCGAAGCGGGCAAGGCGTATCCGCACCTCGAAGTGCACTGGGAGGAGATCCACGAACGCTGGACCGAACACCTCGGCGACCTGGGCCTCGACCCCGAACTCTTCCGCTACCAAAGGGAGATGAACGCCGACGAGGGCGAGGCGGCCGGGCTCTTCGCGGTGAAGAAGGACTCCGACTTCACCGACCTGCTGCTGCGCGCGGTCACCGACACCCGGGACACCGACGGTCTCGCCGACCTGGTCAGCGGCTTCGGGAACAAGCTGGGGCGGCGGGCCGAGCTGATCGCCGAGCGGGACTTCACGGCGGGGTCGGTCGATCTGCTCGGGCGGATCGTGGAGGCCGCCGAGGCACGCGCACGCGCGCGGGACATCCACGCCGGGGCCGAGCGGCGGACGCGCACACTGGCCCGGCGGCTGTCCGCGCGCGGCGCACAGGAGCGGGTCAGGGGCGCCGACCTCGCCCAACGGGTCACGGCCGCCGCCTACGCCGTGACCCACGCCGAGTCGGCGCGCGAGCGCAGCGCACTGATCGCCGCCGAACTCGCCTACCGACACGCCTCCCTGGCGCTCGCCGCCGCCGAGAAGTCGGCGGCCGCCCAGAAGCGTGAGCTCGCCGACGCGCGCACCCTGCACTCGGCCTGGCAGGCCGCCGAGGCCGTGCTGCGCCACCGCGCCGCCGCCGACCGGGTCGCGCGCGTGGCCGCCGCGATCCAGGAGGCAGAACGGGACGCGGCTCCCGCGCTCGCCGCGCGGACCAGGGCCGCCGTGGACCTCGTACGGGCCCTGCACGCGGCGGCGGAGAGCGCAGAGGCGCTGGCGAACGAGGAGGAGGAGCGGTCCGCCGCACTCCAGGAGGTCAGCGACTGCGCCTATCGGGACTCCACCGCCGCCGCCACCGAGGCGCAGCGCGCCCGCAGCGAGGTCGGCCACCTCCGGCAGCGCCTCACCGAGGTCGAGCAGGAGACCGCCGAGGCGGTGCGCGCGGGCTGGCTGGACGACAGCGCGCCCGATGCCGATCCGGCCCGGGCCGCCCTCGCCGCCAGCGACGCGGAGAAGTCGGCGGTGGCCGCCTGGGACACCGCCCGTGAGGTGTCCCGCCGGGCGAGCGAGCAGGCGCGCGCGTACCAGCAGGCCTACGCCGCCTACCAGAAGCTTCTCGCGGAGGGCGTCGCCCGTGAGGTCGCC
>NZ_JBFBJT010000181.1:0-12637 GCF_040686175.1 Streptomyces sp. NPDC086077
CGGGCTTCCACGCCATCGGCGACGCCGCCGTGACCACCGTCGTCGAGGGCGTGCGCGCCGCCGCCGAGAAGCTCGGCCTCGCCCGTGTCCGTGCCGCCCGGCACCGCGTCGAACACGCCGAGATGCTCACCCCCGACACCATCGCCGCCTTCGCCGAACTGGGCCTCACCGCCTCCGTCCAGCCCGCCTTCGACGCGCTGTGGGGCGGCACGGACGGCATGTACGCCCAGCGCCTCGGCGGGGAACGCGCCGGCCTGCTCAACCCCTTCGCGGCGCTGCTGCGCGCCGGCGTGCCGCTCGCGTTCGGCTCCGACAGCCCGGTCACGCCCCTCGATCCGTGGGGCACCGTCCGTGCCGCCGCCTTCCACCGCACGCCCGCGCACCGGGTCTCGGTGCGCGCCGCCTTCACGGCGCACACCCGGGGCGGCTGGCGGGCCGTCGGACGCGACGACGCGGGCGTACTGGTGCCGGGCGCTCCCGCGGACTACGCCGTTTGGCGCACCGGCGAGCTCGTCGTGCAGGCGCCCGACGACCGGGTCGCACGCTGGTCGACCGACCCGCGCTCCGGTACCCCCGGGCTGCCCGACCTGACCCCCGGCTACGACCTGCCCGTCTGCCTGCGCACCGTGGTGGGCGGCCGGACCGTGTTCGTGCGGCCGAGCGAGTGATCTCCCGGGGTGGCGCGACGGGGATCGGTGCCACGACCGGTGTCCAACGACCTGCGTATCCACCGGGCCGACCTGTGGTCGGTGAGAAGACCCGCAGGTCGTACGGCTATTGACAGGCGGCGGCCCGGGGCGGGTAGGTTCGGCCGAGTCCACCACGGGACGCCCGACCGGGCATCGTTCGCACACTCGTCGCGGCGCCGCTGGGTCAGGGACGGTGTACCGCACCGGGGCACCGTCACTGGGAGCCAGGCACAGTGACCGCGCCACGGCGGGGGAACGTTCCGGCCAGGTCGGCACGGTGTGACCCGGATGGGGCCCGGGCGCTCAGTAGACAACGGCTTCAGGTCGATCCGCAGCCAGCGGGTCCCAGGTCGGCCCGAAGGGCGCCGGGCCCCCATCCGCTGGTATCGGCCCGCATAGAGGGCCAAACGACCATCCTTACCCCACTCGCTCGGATTCGACACCACCCTGGGAACGTCCTATCGCGTCGGTGCAGGCGGCGGCCACTATGGTGGAGCTCTGCGGACTGACTTGAAGGGGCAGCAGTGAACGACGGCGAGGGGAACCGCGCGGCAGAGGCCCAGGGGAGGCGCTTCGGCCCGCTCGGCGCGGCCTTGGTGATCATTCCGACCTACAACGAGGCGGAGAACATCAAGACCATCGTCAGCCGGGTGCGGGAGGCGGTTCCCGAGGCCCACGTGCTCGTGGCCGACGACAACAGCCCCGACGGCACCGGCAAGGTCGCCGACGAGCTGGCAGCCGGTGACGAGCAGGTCCACGTGCTGCACCGCAAGGGCAAGGAGGGGCTCGGCGCCGCCTACCTCGCGGGCTTCCGCTGGGGCATGGAGCACGACTTCGGCGTCCTGATCGAGATGGACGCCGACGGCTCCCACCAGCCCGAGGAGCTCCCCCGGCTGCTCATTGCGCTGAAGGGGGCCGACCTGGTGCTCGGCTCCCGCTGGGTGCCCGGCGGGCGGGTCGTGAACTGGCCCAAGTCGCGCGAGTTCATCTCCCGCGGCGGCAGTCTGTACTCGCGCGTGCTGCTGGACGTCCCGATCCGGGACGTGACCGGCGGCTACCGCGCCTTCCGCCGGGAGACCCTGGAGAGCCTCGGTCTCGAAGAGGTCGCCTCCCAGGGCTACTGCTTCCAGGTCGACCTCGCCCGCCGCGCCATCAAGGCCGGCTACCACGTCGTCGAGGTCCCGATCACCTTCGTCGAACGCGAACTCGGGGACTCCAAGATGAGCCGCGACATCCTGGTCGAGGCCCTGTGGCGGGTCACGACGTGGGGCGTGGGCGAGCGGGTCACCAAGCTGATGGGCAAGGGCGGGGCAGGGTCTTCGCCGTCGTAGGGCGCTCGCCGGCCGGCGTTTATCCCGTGCTGAGCGGGTGCCAGGCACACTGGGGGCATGACGACTGGCGCATCGAACGCTCCCTACTCCGCACGGCCCCGGCGCTCGCGGCTGCGTACGCTCCTGCCGCTGGGCGTCGCCGCGTGGCTGGTGCTGGAGATCTGGCTGCTGACCGTGATCGCGGGCGCGGCGGGTGGGTTCACGGTGCTCCTGCTGCTGGTCGCCGGATTCATGCTCGGCGCGGTGGTCATGAAGCGGGCGGGGCGGCGTGCCTTCCAGAACCTGAACGAGGCGCTGCAGCGGGGCGCACCGCCGTCCAGCGGCGGTGGCAGCGGCCTGATGATGCTCGGCGGCCTGCTCCTGATGCTGCCCGGCCTGGTCTCGGACGCGGCCGGTCTGCTCCTGCTGCTCCCGCCCATCCAGAAGGCCGTCGGCCGCTACGCGGAGCGCACGGTGGACCGCAAGCTCCGGGGCGCCGACCCGGGTAGTTTGGGCGACGCCTTTCAGCAGGCCCGCATGCGCCGCCCGGACGGCAAGGTCGTGCAGGGTGAGGTCATCAGGGACGAGCCGGGCGACGCTCCCCAGGAGCCGCGCCCGCCGCTGAACCGCTGAGGCAGGCCCGGGCGCGTTCGGCCGCCCGAGCGCCTGAGCCGGGGGTCCGCCTGACGTCGGTCCGACGGCCGAACGGGGACCGTTGGGTCCGGTCGATGGCCGGGACCGGCTCGACCGGTGGGCCCGGCTGGGCCTCGCTGACCGGTTGCGGCCGGCAGAGCCGAACGTGTCCCGCCTACCCACCCGACTTACTTGGCGGAGCGCCGCTCGGTCCGCAGGCACCAAAGACTGCCGTGGGCGCACGCGAGCAGCAAGAAACGACCGCGGGCGCCGTACGCACACTCACGTACGGCGCCCGCGGTCAATTGGGGTGCTTTGTGAAACCCCGCCGAAGCCGCGTGGGAACTACGCGGACTTGCGGCTGTCTCGGGGGTGCACCGCGATGTTCATGGCGCCGGAGCGCAGAACGGCGAGACGCTCTTCGAGGACCTCTTCGAGCTCCTCACGTGTGCGCCGCTCCATCAGCATGTCCCAATGCGTACGCGCCGGCTTGGCCTTCTTCTCCTCCGGGCCGTCGCCATCCACGAGGAGTGCCTGGGCCCCGCAGACCTTGCACTCCCACTCCGGCGGGATCTCCGCCTCGACCGAGAAGGGCATCTCGAACCGGTGCCCCTTCTCGCATGCGTACTCCACGGCCTGGCGCGGGGCCAGGTCGATGCCGCGGTCCGTCTCGTAGCTGGTCACCACGAGGCGCGTGCCGCGAAGAGCTCGCTCACTCATGAATCGTGCCTCCCGGGCTTGTCGCCCACAGGACAGGTGTCGCTGTCGTCGTCATCCGGTCAACGTCCGGTCGGCGGTAAAGATTCCCGTTCGGAAGCCCGTTCCGGGTCATGCGTCGCCGTCGTAGCCGCCCATGTTGTACCCACCAGCGCCCGGTTTGTCACATCTGACAGCAGATGTCACCCAGCGTTTCGGCATCTTTGACGCGCAGTAACGGTACGCCTGGCAGGCCAAACGCGTACACTACAGCCCTTTCGCCGTCAGTGCTAAATCCGTTCGGGGACCGGGTTCCCCGCATCCGCGACGGCACGCCGCACCGGCACTCTCGCGAGCAGCACGAAGCCCAGCACGAAGAACGCCACCAGCGAGATGATCGCGTCCCGGTAGCTCCCGGTCAGCTGATAGGTGAGACCGAACAGCAGCGGGCCCAGCCAGCTCATCCCGCGGTCGCTCAGCTCGTATGCCGAGAAGTACTCGGCCTCCTTGCCCGGAGGGACCAGATGGGAGAAGAGCGAACGCGACAAGGCCTGACTGCCGCCGAGGACGAGCCCGATCCCCGCTGCCAGTACGAAGAACCACACCGGCTCCCCGGCGGGCAGGAAGTACCCGGCGGCCAGGATCACCGTCCAGGCGATCAGCGAGCCGAGGACGGTGTGCTTGGAGCCGTACCGCCGGGCGAGGCGGCCCAGCCCCAGGGCGCCGAACACCGCGAGTACCTGGACCAGCAGGACCGCGCCGATGAGCGTCGACTGACCGAGGCCCAGTTCCTTCGAGCCGTAGACCGACGCCTGGGTGATCACCGTCTGGATGCCGTCGTTGTAGACGAGATACGCCAGCAGAAAGGACAGCGTGAGCGGGTGGCGGCGCATGTCGCGGACCGTCGCCACGAGTTGCCGCCAGCCGGTGACCGCCGACTCGCGCGAGGGGGAGCGGCGGTCGCGCAGCCGCCGTAGCGGGATCAGCGCGAACGCGCCCCACCACAGACCGGCCGAGGCAAGGCAGATGCGCACGGCCATGCTCTCCGAGAGCCCGAAACTGTCGTGGGCGAGGTAGAGGACCAGGTTGACGACCAGGACCAGCGCGCCCGCCGCGTAGCCGAAGGCCCACCCGCGCGAGGAGACCGCGTCACGCTCCTCCGGCGGGGCGATCTGCGGCAGATAGGAGTTGTAGAGCATCATCGCCACCGACTGGGCGGCGTTCGCGATGATCAGCAGCGCGCCGCCGAGCAGGTACCGGTCGCCGTCCAGCAGGAACATGCCCGCCGTGGCCGCGGCCCCGAGGTAGGCGGCCGCGCCCAGGAGGGGCTTCTTGCGGCCGGTGCGGTCGGCGGCGGCGCCCACCAGGGGCATCACCAGCACGGCCACGATCACCGACAGGGACACCGAGTACGCGAAGAAGGAACCGGCGCGCACCGGGATGCCCAGCGGATGGACGAAGCCCTCCGCGTCCGCGGCCGACTCGGCCACCGACGTCAGATAGGGGCCCAGGAACACGGTGAGCACGCTCGTCGAGTAGACGGAGCACGCCCAGTCGTAGAAGTACCAGCCGTGCTGCTCGCGTCGCCGTCCGGCCGCGTCGTCCGCCGCCGGTGTCCGCACGGTCTCGGTGCCCACCCGTGCCCTCGCTTCCCCGTGAAGTGCCGTGCGCGGGACGCGGTCCGGGGCGTCAGACCCAGCCGCCCCGGTCCTCCATGACCTTGCGCAACGTGTCGATGTGATCGGTCATGATGCCATCGACGCCGAGGTCCAGGAGCCGGTGCATCCGCTCCGCCTCGTTGATCGTCCAGACATGCACCTGCAACCCGTGCGCATGGGCGGCGCGGACGAACCGCTGGTCCACCACCTGGATGCCGGACTGCGTCTCGGGCACCTGGGCGGCGACCGCGGAACGGCGCAGCGCGGCCGGGACGCCCCAGGAGCGCAGCCGCAGGTTGAGCACCCCGCGCGTGCCGTACGAGGTCGCCAGGCGCGGCCCTGCCAGGCGCTGGGCGCGCACCACGCGGGCCTCGGAGAACGAGCCGACGCAGATCCGGTCCCAGGCGTCGGTGCGGCCGACCAGCTCCAGGAAGGGATGGAGGGCCGACTCGGCCTTGAGGTCGACGTTCCAGCGGACCTCGGGGAAGGTCTCCAGCAGGTCCTCGAAGAGCGGCACCGGCTCGCTGCCCGCCACCCGCGCCTGCCGTACCTCGTCCCAGGGCAGGTCGGCGATCCGGCCCGCCCCGTCGGTCACCCGGTCCAGCGTCGCGTCGTGGAAGGCGACGACCCGCCCGTCCCGTGTGACGTGGACGTCGGTCTCGATGTACCGGTAGCCCATCTCCACCGCGCGCCGGAACTGCAGCGTGGTGTTCTCCAGGCCGTCCGCGGCACCGCCCCGGTGGGCGAAGGCGATAGGGCCGGGGTGGTCGAGATAGGGATGGCGTATGCGCGTGCTCACGGACGCAGTATGGCGCGCCGGGGTTGACCGGTGGCAAAGCCGGTACTGCCGCCGGATGCCGAGGGGGCGGCGAACACGTCGGCGCACGGGACGGTACGTCGGCACGGGACCGTCGGGACGGACCCCTGTTGGATCCAGTGGCCCGGCGCGTGGCACCCTGTGGCATGGGGAGGGACGCAACCAGGAGCCAATTCGGGGAAGGTGGACTGATCGTCATGGGGCAGTGGACCTCGGCGGTGGGTGCGGCACAGCTGGCCCGCCAGCTCCAGTCGCAGCAGGACCGTCCCGCGGGCCCGGGCTCGCGCCGGCCGCCCGCCTATCGCGCGCTCGCGGACGGCGTCCGGCTGCTGGTGCTGGAAGGGCGGGTGCCGGTCGCCGCGCGACTGCCCGCCGAACGGGAGCTCGCGCTCGCCCTGTCCGTCAGTCGTACGACGGTCGCCGCCGCCTACGAGGCACTGCGCGCCGAGGGGTTCCTGGAGTCCCGGCGCGGCGCGGGCAGTTGGACCGCCGTACCGGCCGGGAACCCGCTCCCCGCGCGCGGTCTTGAGCCGCTGCCGCCCGAGGCGCTCGGCTCGATGATCGACCTCGGCTGCGCGGCACTGCCCGCGCCCGAACCCTGGCTCACCCGTGCCGTCCAGGGCGCCCTGGGGGAGCTCCCCCCGTACGCGCACACGCACGGGGACTATCCGGCCGGGCTGCCCGCGCTGCGCTCGATGCTCGCCGAGCGCTACACCGCGCGCGGGATCCCCACCATGCCGGAACAGATCATGGTGACCACCGGCGCGATGGGCGCCATCGACGCCATCTGCCATCTCTTCGCCGGCCGTGGTGAGCGCATCGCCGTCGAGTCGCCGTCGTATGCCAACATCCTGCAGTTGATGCGGGAGGCGGGCGCCCGGCTGGTGCCCGTGGCGATGGCCGAGGGGCTCACCGGGTGGGACGTGGTCCGCTGGCGGCAGGTGCTGCGGGACGCCGCGCCGCGCATCGCCTACGTCGTCGCCGACTTCCACAACCCGACCGGCGCGCTGGCCGACGAGGACCAGCGCCGGCAACTCGTCGAGGCGGCCCGCTCGGCGGGGACCGTGATCGTCGCCGACGAGACGATGAACGAGCTGTGGGTGGACCCCGACGTGGAGATGCCACGCGCGGTGTGCGCCTTCGACCCGGCCGGGTCGACCGTCATCACCGTCGGCTCCGCAAGCAAGGCCTTCTGGGCCGGGATGCGCATCGGCTGGGTGCGGGCCGCCCCCGACGTCATCCGCAGCCTGGTCGCGGCGCGCGCGTACGCCGATCTGGGCACGCCGGTGCTGGAGCAGCTCGCCGTGCACTGGCTGTTCGGCACCGGCGGCTGGGAGCAGGCCGTGGAGCTGCGGCGCGAGCAGGCGCGGGACAACCGCGACGCCCTGGTCGCGGCGGTACGCAGGGAGCTGCCCGACTGGGAGTTCGAGGTCCCGCAGGGCGGGCTCACGCTGTGGGTGCGCACGGGAGGGCTGTCGGGCTCGCGCCTCGCGGAGGCGGGGGAGCGGGTCGGGGTACGGGTGCCGTCCGGTCCCCGGTTCGGTGTCGACGGGGCCTTCGAGGGGTATGTGCGGCTGCCGTTCACCGTCGGAGGCGCGGTGGCCGAGGAGGCGGCGGTACGCCTGGCCGCGGCGGCTCGCCTGGTGAGGAGCGGCGGGACGGTGGGGGCGGAGGCGCCGCGGACGTTCGTGGCGTAGGCGCGCAGCAGGCCCTGACGTCCTGGCCGCCGCGGGCGCCCGGGCATGGCTGCCGCGGCGGCTTGGTCAGACTGGGTCAGGAGCTCTCCGCCACCGCTGCCTCCACCGGGACCGGCTCCGGTTCCGGTGGTGTCGGGACCCGCTCCGGGGCCGCGTCCGCCGGAGTCGTGCGGGGCGGGAGCAGGTCCAGGACCGCCTGGCGATGGGCGTCGCTGGTTGCGTCGTCGTACGGGTCGGGGGTCGCCGGGACCTGGAGGCGCAGGACCGCGCCCGTACCCAGGCGGGCGTAGCCGCGGCCGGCAGGGACATGCGCGACCGGGGTGGTGTGCGGGGGCGCGCCCAGGATGGTCGTGAGCTGTTCCCGGGTGGCGGGGCCGAGGACCACCCGCGCGCGGGTGTGCTGCCGTACCGGGTCGCTCAGGGTGTCCAGGCTGTCGAGCTGTTCGGCGACCACCACCGTGACGTTCGCGGCGCGGCCGTGCCGGAGCGGTACCTGGAGCAGTGACTGCGGGTCCTTGTAACCGTCCGAGGCGGCGACGTGGGCGAGCGCCGCCGGACGGTCCAGCAGGATCCACAGCGGCCGCTTGGTGTCTTCCGGCGCCGGGTGACCCGCCTGACGCGCGCGGTTGACGGTGATCAGCCGCCGTTCCGTCTCGGTCGCGGCCCACTCCAGGCTCGCCAGCGCCCCGGCCAGCGCGCACTCGACGGCGAGGACACCGTCCCGCCCGATCAGGCAGGCGTACTCGCCGGTGCCGCCGCCGTCGACGACGAGGACATCGCCGTACTGCAGGGCCTGGAGTGCCACTGAGCGCAGCAGGGTCGAGGTGCCGCTGCCCGGCTGGCCGGTGACCAGCAGGTGCGGCTCCGTGGAGCGGATGCCCGTGCGCCACACCACGGGCGGCACGTCGCGCTGCTCCACGCCGCGGACCAGCGGCAGCGTGCGCTGGACCTCGCTCGCGTCGGTGAAACCGAGGACCGTCTCCCCGGGCGCCGTCACGAAGCGCTGGGCGGCGATGTCGCCGGGCAGCGGCGCGAGGACCGTGACCGTGAGCTGGTTGCCCTCCTCGTCCCACATGAAGTGGTACTCGCGGTCGCGGCCCGCCTTGGCCGTCAGCAGATGCTCGACACGCGCGCGTGCCTGAGTCTCGCTGTCCGGGAAGTACGCCGGGTACCGCACCTCCAGATGCGCGATCCGGCCGGCGCCGTCGAACTCGTACTCCGGGAAGACCTTCTCCCACTCCCCGCCGTGGGCGTACAGGGGTGCGGGGTCCTCGGCCACGGAGAAGCTGGGGACCAGTGCCTCGTACAGGGACTGGAGGCGTTGCGTCTGGGTCTCGTCGGGCCCCTCGGGGGCCGGGGGCGTGCGGTCGCGCCCTTGCCAGGCTGCCGCCGCCATCAGGGCGATGGCGGCGAGCAGCGGACCGTACGGCGCGAGCGCCACGGCGAGGATCACCGAGGCCACCAGGAAGAGCAGATGGCCGCGCTTGTCCTTGGGCGTCTCCGCCCACTTGCGCCGTCCGGCCGCCGCCAGCCGGCGCAGCCCCCGGGCGATGGTGATCAGCGGGTGGAGGACGTCGGTGGCGCTGTCGGCCGCCGTCCGGGCCAGCTCCCGGCTCCGGGCCAGCTGCGCGCCGCCGTTGCTCAGAATGCGGGGAAGTGGGCGCCGTGCCACTGCTGTCTCCTGGAGGTGCGTGCCGACGGGACGGTGGGGCCGGACGGCCGGGGTGTCAGAACTTGATGCCGCCCAGGAGACCCGCCAGGCTCTCGCCGCCCGCCTTGATGCTCGGCGCGATGGCCGTGCTCGCGAGGTAGAAGCCGAACAGGGCCGCGATGCATGCATGGGACGCCTTGAGTCCGTCTCTGCGGAAGAAGATGAAGACGAGGATGCCGAGCAGGACGACGCCTGAGATGGACAGAATCATGAGGTCTCCTGGTGTCGAGGGGGACAGTCACCATGAGTACTTCCCTGTTCACAGGATGTATCTATACGATAAAAGGTGCAACTGGGTGAAATGCGGTTGATATCGTCCGTACGGCGGACCTGCGCCGCCTCGGGGGCGCCCGGGGCTTGCGCCCGGCGGGTGTATTGGTGATCTTTGCCTCGGGCATGGCCCGTCATGTCCCCGCGCACCCAGTACGCTGGCGATTCACCCAGAGGGCCCAGCGGTGCGGTCAGCTGTGGTTCGTACGCGTGCGTAGTGAGAGGTGGTCCGGCCGATGACCGAAGCCCCCGACCCCGAGGTCGTGGAGCTCGCGACCAAGATCTTCGATCTGGCCCGGCAGGGGCAGACCGAGGCACTCGTGGCGTACGTCGACGCGGGCGTTCCGGTCAACCTCACCAACGACCGCGGCGACTCCCTCGTGATGCTCGCCGCCTACCACGGCCACGCCACCACGGTGCGGGAGCTGCTGGCCCGCGGCGCCGAGGCGGACCGCGTCAACGACCGGGGGCAGACGCCCCTCGCCGGGGCGGTCTTCAAGGGTGAGCAAGAAGTGATCAAGGTTCTGCTGAAGGGCGGCGCCGATCCGGCGGCGGGCACCCCGTCGGCCGTCGACACCGCCCGGATGTTCGGCAAGGCGGAGCTGCTGGAACTGTTCGGCGCACGCTGAGACAGCAACCCGGCCACGCGGAACAGGCCCGCCGGCCGGGCAGGACACGGAAAACGGGGGAGGCGGTACCTGGCCGCCGGAAATATCGGTCGCGGCATCGAGAAGTGCCGGGTCATCATGACGTCGTGATTCACGGACGCGATGGCCGGGCAGGTGTTGCCGCACCGCGCGGGCCGTGATGCGGCCCGCATGGGCCACCGACGAGAGGCAGAGGAAGATGGTCTACAGCAAGCAGAAGACGGCGGGCGCCCCGACGTGTTGTCACGCGGCCAGGTAGAGCAGGTTCCCCGGTTGCGTCGACGCTTGATGTGAGGCTGTTTCCCATGTTCGATCCGGTCATAGCGCCCAGCGGTACGCTGCTCGGCCTGCTCCAGCGGGGCCGCGGCGACGGCACACTGCACGCGCTCACCGCCCCCCGCCCCGAGGCACTCGCGGCCCTGAACCACTGTGTGCTGCGTGATCCCCGCCACGACTGGCAGGTGGAGAACCGCTCCCTGTACTACGCCCGCCTCTACCTCGACCTGAACGGCGAGCTGGACGCGATCGAGGCGCATCTCTTCGACCCCGAGGACATCGTCGACGGCGACGAGTCCCGCACCGGGCTCGCCCTCGCCGTCCTCGGCCACCTGGCCTCCTACGGCAGGCGCGACGCGCTCGTCCTGCTGCGCAGGTACGCCGCCCAGGGCTCCAACTGGGCCTGGGCCCTGGACGAACTCGCCCTGCGCGACGACGACGCCGGGCTGCGCGCCCTGGCCGTGCCCGTGCTGGCCCGCTTCCCGGCCGACGCCGAGGGCGAGGCCGAGCTGGCCGCCGCCGTGCGGGACGCCTTCGAGCCGCGGCCCTGGCGACTGTGGGCCGAGGACCCGCGCGCGTCGATCGGGACGCGCGTGCGCGCCGCCCAGGAAACCGGCTGCTTCGACCGCTGGCAGCGGCAGATGCGACCGACCGGGCCCCGTCCGGGGTGGAGCGTGCGGGCCGTGTTCGAGTGGGCCCAGCAGGGCATCGACCGCGGCGTCGCGTTGCACGTCCCCGCCGCCCGCTGTCTTTCGGCCGTCGCGGGCCCCGAGGACCGGGCCGAGATCGTCCGGGCCGCCCAGGACGGCGGCGATGGTGCCCGCTGCACCGCGCTGCGCTATCTCGCCGACAGCGACGACCCCGACGTCCTCGACCTGGTCGAGGCGGCCGTGGTCACCGGCACGGCACCGGTCGTCGAGGCCGCCGTCGAGGCCTTCGAACGGATGCGCAGTGTGGCCGCCGTCGACCGGGCCCGCGGCTGGGCCCGCCGCCCCGATCCGCTGGGCGCCGCCGCCGGACGCGTGCTCGCCTGCCGGGGCGGCGCAAAGGACAGCGACCTGGTCCTCGGCGCGATCCGGGAGGCCGTGCGGGGCGAAGGCCCCGACGCGCCGACCCTGTGGACCCTCGTGGACGGCGCCGGACGGCTCGGCATCGACTGCGCCGCACCTGTTTTGCGCCACGTCTACCGCGAGACCGGCTCGTCCCATCTGCGCGGCAGGGCCGCCCGTGCCCTCGCCGCCACCGACCCCTCCTTCCCCTCAGGTTTCGGCGTCGAGTGTCTCTGGGACTGTGAGGAGACCACCCGGGAGCTAGCCGCCCGGCACGCCGAGACCGGAGACACCCGCGTCGTCGAGCAACTGCGCCGGCTCGCCTCCGACCCCGCCGAGGAGGCGGAGGTCCAGACCGCGGTACGCAGCCGGATCGGCCCCGAAGCCATGTGAGCGCCGCCCATCCCCCACGCCGGATGACAGGGGGTCGTCGTACCCGCCGGGTGAACGGCAGTCGACCCGGAGGTCAGCGGTGTGTGGCCGCGGGCTGACGCGCTTGGGTGCGCAGCGCAACGCTCATGGATCGTTCCCCGTCCGGAAAGATCGACGTTGACGCGGCCACGTCCAGCGTGGCGACAACAGCCCTATGCGTGTCGTCATCGTGACCGAATCCTTTCCCCCCGACGTGAACGGCGTGGCCCACTGCGCGCTCCAGACCGCCCGACACCTCGTCGATCGCGGTCACGCACCCATCGTCGTCGCCCCGGCCCCCGCTCCCGGGAACAAGGCAGACGCTCTGGCGCCGTGCCCCGTCGTCCACGTCCCGTCCCTTCCGCTCCCCGGCTATCCCCAGGTCCGGGTCGCGCTGCCCAGCCGGCGCCTGGCCGCCGCGCTGATCACCCACCAGCCCGACATCGTGCATCTGGCCAGCCCCTTCGTCCTCGGCGTCCGCGGCATGGCCGCCGCGGCCCGGCTCGGCCTCCCCGCCGTCGCCGTCTACCAGACCGACCTGGCCGGATACGCCCGCACCTACATGGGCGCCGGTGAGGCGGCCGCCTGGCGGCGCATCCGTTCCGTGCACGCCGCCGCCGACCGCACCCTCGCCCCCTCCAGCGCCTCCCAGGGTGATCTGGAGACCCACGGCGTGCCCCGGGCGGCCTTGCGCGGGTCGACACCCAGACGGAAGGCGACCTCGACGGTGCCGTCGAACTTGGTCGTGGAGGTCTCCTTGGCGAGACGGACGG